>JABWCQ010000002.1:300000-510838 GCA_013360195.1 bacterium | reverse complement strand
TTGGCATTGGACTTACGAGCCGGAGAGGGAAAGTTCGAGAGGCATGGGGGGATTCTTAAGAAAGAGGTCAGAGGCTGGAAGCCACACGTGGTAAGGGGCGATAATCAGAAAGTTTAGCCCCTTTCCTTCCTCGAACGACTGGAGGAGTAAGTGAAAAAGAGGGGAGGATTCTTGACAATATCGATATTAAAGACGTAGATTATTGTCGACATTCGTTGTTACCTTCAAGTCACTTGAGGAGAGAGTTATGAAGAAGATTATCGTTGCAGTTCTGCTGGTGTCGGTCTGTGCGCTGGCCGGCATGGCGCAAGCGGGCGGAACGCCAAACCCGTACGGGCTTGCCTTCGGCAGGTCGTCCGCCGAGGAGATTCTGGATGGAGCCTACCGCTATATTCAGCAGCTTGACCAGGATCAGTTGGATGTTCCGCAGGATGTCTATGATTTCTACTTTGCCTTTGACCGGTTGGTTAACCCACACTTTTACGAGAGCAGAGAAGGACATGTTTCGCTTGACCAGGACTCGGATACTTGTCCGGAGGAGAGGATTGAGTTTGACGGTGAAGAAGACGTGACCATTGTCACCTGTGGTACGACGAGATACGCGGCGAATGACTGTACATTTCCATATTGCCGGAACAGCCGGGATGTTTTCGTGCACCTGGACTTTGACAACTGGGGCTTGCTGCGAGTGACGACTACGGGTTCAGCTTTTGACACCTATCTTTGCCTGTGGGAAGACAATTGCTGCGGCAATAACGAGTCCATGCCCGATGTTTACAACAACAACAATCCGTACCTGTGCAACGGGCAACGGTTGGCGGCAGGCTTTGAATACTGTGTGGATGATGACAATTACATTCTGGTTCTGGACGGTGCAGGACCTGCGGCATTCGGTTCGTATTGCCTGACCATCGAGTTTGAGCCTTTCGAATGTGAGGACTGAGGAAGGCCTTTGAGTACCAAGGGTTCGTGACTCAGGTTGTTTGTATAGCCCCGGAAAATTCCGGGGCTTTTTATTGACTTGACTATAATGAATATATTCTGTTAGATTATCGATATGTATGGGTAAAGTATCCGAATACAGAACGAAGGAGAAGACTATGATTTTGCGAAACTTAGCAATGTGTGCCATGATTCTGGCGATGGCCAGTATGGTACTGGCAGCAGATGCCCCGAAAACGAATTTGGCGATTGGATCATCCAGTCCAGAGGAAATTCTTGAAGCGGCTGCAGGTTACATACAGTGGCACGAAGAGCAAGGACTGGAGGTGCCTGAGTATGTTTATGAGTTCCATTTTAAGGTTGAACAGACTGCTCACCCGGAATACTTCGCGGGTCGCACGGAATTAAATCCGCTTGATCAGCATGACGACGCTTGCCCGGGGACGCATATTGAAGGGCCGGATTTCGGGGACGTAAGCATTACGTCCTGCGGTACGACCATGTATGCCAATAATGATTGCAGCTATCCCAATTGCCGCAACGCGCGGGATGTCATTATCGAGATTGACATGAACTATGACGGGTGGCTGACGGTTCGGACGGCGGGGTCTATGTTTGACACGTATCTCTGTCTTTATGAAGATGCTTGCTGCGGCGACATTTCGGACTTGATTGACTCTAACAACAACGCTCCGTGGCTGAACAACGGGCAGCGTCTGGCGGCAGGACTGGAATCGTTTATCAGTGCAGGGACATACTATCTGATTTTGGATGGAGCGGGTCCTGCGGCACGCGGAGCGTACTGTTTGACGCTTGAGTTTACCGAGGACGGAGAAGGCGGCAACGAGAGCCGGTAAGCGGATCTGAAATTTCTTATGCGGAAGCCCCGAAGAGATTCGGGGCTTTTGTTATGGGGCGGAATGGGGAGTGCCTGAGGGGCGGAGGAAATTGCCGAGTCAGCAGGGCGGTAAGGGGGGTAAGAAACGCGTGATTTGAACGATTATAGCTATGAGTACAAATAAACCAATGGGGTTGGAAGTTGTGGCATAAGGCTTGCTAAGTGTTATAGCACAACACTTAAACAGCCAATTTGGAGACCATACATGGACGCCACGACCATTGCCCGCAATATGATTCGCTCCACCCGTCCACACCCGGATGATTTTGATGGGGCGCGCATCAAGCAACTGCGCGAGGACCTCAATATGACTCAGGAGAATTTCGCGCATGAGATCGGCGTGACGTTCGCAACAGTGAACCGCTGGGAAAACGGCAGGACGACGCCGAACAAGGTTGCACAAAAGGTTCTGCTGCTGTTGGAGCGCAAGTTGCGCAAGGTGAAGAAGGATTCATAAAGGAAAAAGCCGATGACCCGCAGTCATCGGCTTTCTTCGGGCAAATCGGATCGCACTTAAGCGGAGGGAGCGGCTCCGCCGTTGGCGCGCTGTATGTCGAGCATCTTGCAGAGACTGTCCAGTTCGCGTTCGGCACCCTCTTCGAGGTCCTTGCCGTCGGCGTAGTCGCGGAGCTGCTTGGCCAGCAGCTCGATACCGGTTGTCACAAAGCTCATGGCCTTGGGGTCAGCACCGCGTTCCGCGAGAATCTGGGCGGACTTCCCGAGCATTGTCATGGCAAGACTGTAGGTCAGAAAGATCCGGCTGTTTTCCATAGTTTCTTCAAATGTGGACATCGGCTGCTCCTAATACTTAGTCAACAATAATAAATCGCGGAAGTAGCGGACCCTTGTAATGGCCGCGCTTAGTTAACGAAACCGTACTTAATATACTGCTCATATTAGCGACGCGCAAGAGCTGCAGACCTATCCCGAGCGGAAATTCAAACCTCATCCTATTATGAAGCCGCAACCTGAATTCGACCAGTGGACTGATCAAAACCACGTGCCCTTTTGCGACGTATCGCGAAGCAAAACTTCCGAGAATTCAACGAGCTCCCATTCTCGAAATATCTTCAGCATGTTATGGCATTGCGTAAAGGGTTGGGGGACAAACTCACACGCGACGGGCATCGCGGCTTCCCTGAAGAAGCCTCGAGTGTCCTCTTAGGCCTCCTCTCAATTCAAGACGTGCAGATTGCACGACTCCCGCAAGTTGCGTCTGCGCAACGCGAAACCACTCCGTCCGTTCATACGATTTTCCCCTGTACTACTTGCGCGCCGTCCGGCAACTGAGTATCTTGCGACACGTACTTTACTTCAACTCGCCCGGATGTGAAAAGTTTCAAAGAGGTTTTAGAATACTTGAACTCCCTCATCAACTATGAGGTTGAGTTTCCGCTGGGTGGCAGCCGTGACCGGCCGAAGCTGGAACCGGTGTATGCAGCGGCGCGAGTCCTGGGGTTGCCGTTGACGCTGCCGAAGTGCATACACATCGCAGGAACAGTCGGGAAAGGTTCGACGGCTGCAATGTCACAGACCCTGCTGTCCGTGCACCATCGAGTGTTGTCCTTCACCAGTCCGCATTTAGTATCGCCAAAGGAACGAGTGCGGCTTGACGGTTTGGACATTCCGGATGACGTCTGGTGTGAAGGCATGTCGGCCATCCGTGAAGGCACGGCGGCATCGGGAACAAAGCTTACCTACTTTGAGACGACATTTGCATTTTATCTGTGGTGTGCGAAGACACTTGGATCCACCGCGCATGTCGTTGAAACCGGGTTGGGCGGGAGCTTCGACGCCACGAACGTTTTGGAAGAAACGACCGCGGTAATGACACGGATTGACCTTGACCATACGCATATTCTTGGCAAGACACATACGGAGATTGCTCGTGACAAGAGCGGCATCATCAAGGAACACGCGAATTGTTTCTGCAGCGAGCAAAGCGCCGAGGCACTGATTCAGATTGAGATGGCGGCGACTGCTCGCAGGGCAAAACTACTTGTCGAGGGGCGGGAGTTCTGCTGCACTGTCGGTGAATCCGGTGAACATTCATATTCCGGGTCGAGAAGCGTTAACGGAATTGTCATTCCGCTTCGCGGTGACTTTCAACGGCACAACTTGGCTGTCTCCATTGCGGCGGTTCTGTCACTTGATGAATCACTTCCCGACCAGTCCATACGCGACGCACTTGGACGGTTGAAGCTGCAGGGCAGGCAGCAGTCGCTGGTGTCGCATCCGAATATCATGATTGACGTTTGTCACAATCCGGCGTCGTTTGAAGAGCTTGCCAGTTCCTTGAAACGAGAGAGCCGATTTGCGCGGCGAATTGCGCTGGTGGCGATGATGAAGGATAAGGATGCAAAAGCGTCGCTTGCGCATTTACGGGGTATTGTCGATGAAGTGTGGGTTACAACGGCTCCGACGCCGAGGACGCACAGCGCGGAGTCGCTGCTCGAGTTCGCGCGGCAGGAGGGCATAAAGGCAAGAGTCGTGGAGCGAAGCGCGGCATACAAGGAGTTGCTCGAACTCCGAACCGACACACAAGCGATAGTTTGCGGGTCGTTCTATCTTGTGGGCGACTTTCTATCGGAGTACGGCAATGCCTGAGCTTCCGGAGGTGGAAACGGCAGTCAGGGAACTGCGACCGAAGCTGCTTGGACGCGTTCTTGGCGGCGCGTGGTCGACTGTGCCGAGGCAGCTGGGCAAGATGAAGGCTCGCGAGCTTGACCGATTCGTGAAAGGGCAGAGAGTCGTGTCGGTGTCGCGCAGGGGGAAATACATCGTCATCCGGCTTGAGCAGGGAGTCGTGCTCGTGCATTTGCGAATGACGGGGCGACTGTATGTTGCGCCGAGTGTGAAGATACCGGAAGAATACATTCGTGCGGGATTCCCGCTTGATGGCGGCACGGAGTCGCTGTATTTTCGTGACGTGCGAACGCTGGGAACGATACGTTGTTACAGAAGCGATGAGACCGCGCCGGAACTGGCGGAACTTGGCTGGGAACCGCTGGAAACGGACGTTGATGGAAAGCGACTTAAAGAGAAGCTGGTGA
Source organism: bacterium (assembly GCA_013360195.1). NCBI lineage: Bacteria > bacterium. The sequence continues at coordinate 505,945 of JABWCQ010000002.1, read as the reverse complement.
CGCGCAAACAGGCTATCAAGGTTGTGCTGTTAGACCAGAGTCTGTGGGCGGGAGTGGGGAACATCTATGCGAGCGAGGCCTGTTGGGTCGCGGAAATTGACCCGCGCATGAGTGCAAGGATGCTCACACTTTCTCAATGTGAGCGGATATGCAGTGCGGTGAAGGAAGTCTTGAAGAAGGCGTTGGAACGGGGCGGAAGCACACTGAAGGACTTCATGAGTCCCGAAGGGAATTACGGTTCATACCAGAAGGAATTTCGAGTTTACGACCGCGATGGGGAGGAGTGCTTGCGATGCGGGGGAATCATTCGCAGGATTGTGCAGGCACAGCGCTCGACATATTATTGCCCGCGATGTCAGAAGAAGCGATGAATTGAGAATTGCAGAATTACAAAAGGGACGCTGAAGCGTCCCTTTTTTGATCCATTTCATTTCGTCAGCGTAACAGCAGCAGTTTCACCGGCGAAGACGTCTGCCGCTCTGATTTCAGGACAGCAAAATAGACACCCGATGACGATTGCGGCTGCCAGGTGAAGGAAGATGAAGAGGTGCTCAACGGAGTTGACAGGACCTCGCGACCAAGCACATCAAAAATGACAAGTTTGGCATCGCGCGCGGCACCAAGATTGTACTCCAATCTGACAGAACTATTGAACGGGTTGGGATAGGCGGCCTGCAAAGTGAAGTTCTCCGGCTGCCACACGGGAGTGTGCCCGGGGTTGGCTGCGGTCGGGAAACCGCCCCATTCCAACAGGCGAGTCAGAAATTCCGTGCGCGATTCATTTCCAATGGGGTTATTGTCCGCGACGGCCTCAATGCCGAATCCAAGCACCATCGCCCGTCCTGTTCCGGGACTGACTGTACCTGCGACGTTGTTACCGGCAGGGCCAAACCGCAACACCGGAGTTGTGCCATCAAGCGGAAAGAGAATTGTCATGCTGTCTTGATTGGCCGCTCCTCCTGATCCTGTCAAGAGATAGGTTTCACCTTCGATGAAGGGAGCACCAATGACGCTTGCCATACGGATGCGAGATCGCCCTGCAATATCCACTCCGAGGATGTCTTGAGCGAAGGCACTGCCCTCAATGCCTTCCAGGATGTTCTTACCGGACATAACCAGCCGCCCGCCGGTATTCACATGAGCGGAAAGAACTGCGCGGTCGTTCGTGGTCAATCCCGAGCCGATGTTGTCTCCTGAGAGCCAGAGAACGATTCCCGTGTCGGGCAGAGTCTCGATGTTCAGTTGCTGATTGTTCTCGAGGCGATGGAAAACGAAAATTTTGTCCATGTCCCGCAGTGTTCCGGTTACGAATTTGTGTACGTCCGTTTGCAACGCGCGGGTGACTACATGAAGTTTGGGTGCGATCGACATTAAGATTGGCCCGACCATAACGGTGTCGCGCGGTCCGATAGTGCCCAGCGCGAACGGAGATGACGAGAGCGAAATTGTGTTGTCTTCCGTAGTGGCAGTCAAGTTTACGTTGGTGGCCGCGGGCGGAAAGAGCATTACGTCGTTCACAAGTTCAAAAGAAATCTCAACGGACTCGCCTGCCTCGACCATGCCGTTGTTGTTGCCCTGTGAATCATCAATTATGAGATTATGTATGACGTAATTCGGGGTTATTCCCGGACCGATTCCGTGGCGGCCGAAAGCGTCATAAATGACATCGTCATTGGGAGTGCCGTTTTCGAGATTTCCGTCCGTGTCGTCCGTTTCGAGAACATCGAGGAAATAGTCAAAGAAGAGTTCGGACAATCCGTAACGCGCAAAGTGAGCCAGCGTATCCGCGTATCCGACGCCGAGGTCACGACGGATTTTCCAGAGCGGTGCGGAAATAAAGGGGCTGTCGCCGTGTACTTCCCCGACCCAATTGCGAGGGAAAACCATCGAGCTCTCGAGATCGCGGAAGTTACTTTGTCCGTTGCCAGTCAGCCAATCACCCATCAAGGGGTCGTCGTTGATTGAGCAGGCGAAGTAGTCCGACCATGCTTCATTCAGCGCACCGGGCTGGTCAATGTACGGTAACATGTCGTCCGGATAGATGCCATCGGTCACGCCGTGCTGGTATTCGTGGTAGATGACATCGCTGAACATGCCGAAGTTGCCGTAGTTCATTCCGCCGCCGTAGTAGGTGCCCCAACCGTTCCAGAACGCATTGTCGTAGTTTCCGCCGTAATTGGCCACCGCCGGCATCGGATAGTCGAGCGCATCGTACTCGTTGTCAAGTGCCTTGACCCAATCGTGAATGAATACGGTATGGTAGTACAGGTTTAACGCGGGGCGCGAGGCGTCGTCAGTGGTCCATGTCAGGGAATTGTTATCAAACGGCGCGGAATAGACCTGCGTTTTCTGTGGTGTGTTCCCCTCCTCATGTTCCCCGACTTCGACATAGGCACCGCGCAGAGACGCGGTGACGGTGGCCAGATTACCTGCTTCGACAGACAGCACACCAGTATTGTCGGTCAAGTGGATGTTACCGTTTACCAACACCCGCTGGTAAAGGCAGGGTGCGGATTCCGTCGGGCTGTGATCGTAAGGCTGCCAATAGGGTGATGAGACGGAAAGGTCCAACACGTCATGAGCGATGCCAGACCACTCAAGTAAGATTTCTCCCGTTGTTGCATCAACAATGCCGGCATTGCGCTGATGCGGCAACTGTCCCGCAACGCGAATCCACCACGCGGCTCTGAGTTCACGCAAGGCGGCATCAGGGTACCAGCAGGCAAAGCTCTGGCTGTCCACAAGCTGCCATTGAGCGGGCTCGAGATTGGCGACCAGGAAGTCACGTGCGGATTCAACAGGCAGAGAGAATCCGCTTGTCTCGGGCCAGTCCTGAAAGCTTGTGTAGCTGACACGCGTAAGTTGTCCGGCTTTGTTTTGAGACAAGTTCAGTCTGCCTCCCACAACGGGCAGAGTGCCACGCAGTTCGCGATAAATCAGGTAGTCACGGGTAGGCGAGGAGTTTTGCGCAATCAGGCGATATTGGGCTCGAAGACCAAGTTCACGGGCAACGATTGAAGCGAGTGACGAAACTGAACTCGCATTGACATTGAGTGGAGTTCCCCAGTGCAGCGCGTAGTCTGAGTTGTCAGATGAACGAACGGACTGCCATCCCGTGAAGCGGCCTGATTGAAGGGGTGCTGAGGAACTCAAGTCAGCCGCGATGCCCGCCGGAGCATATGAAGTTGCGGCCAAGAGGTCCTGAGCGAGGATAACAAGTAGGAAAAGCAATAGATGCGGGCGCATGGATGGCTCCGGTATCAAAAGAAGGTGAAGAGTGAAATTCGCAGACTTGTCGCATCGGCAGTCTGGTCGGACGCGCGAACTTCCTCGGCGATGAGGATGTCCGGTGTCCATGTGTAATAGCAGTGGCGAAGCTCAGCGCGCATACCGATTCCGTTCAAACCTAGTTTGACCCCAACTCCGATGTCAATCAGACTGCGAAGGTCTTCTGCAGTCGTTTGAACGACTCCAGCTCGTGGAACTTCGAGTGCGCTTCCTCCTCCAACGAAAGCATAGGGAGTCCAATGTGATTTGTTGGGCAGCGAGCCGACGATATGCACGGCAGTTTGGTAACCGAAGCGGAGCGAATCATATTGCGCGTCTGACTTCTTGCCATTGGGAAAGGTGAAGTCACCCACAACTTCAAGTCCGATAAACTCCGTAATGGAGTAGCCGCCCTGAAAGGAAAGCTGCATAAGATAGCGACGGCCATGCACGCTGGCTGCCCACGTCTGCAACGAGATACCCCCACCAATTTCCATCAAGCCAGGGCGCGGTTTATATATGCGGAGAGATTGTGTTGTCGGCTTGGTGTCAAGCCAGACAGACTCGATTTCATCCCGGGCGAAAACTTGAAACTCGGGCTGGCGGAGATGCCGCTGTTCCCAGGAGGTAATGAACAGTGCCGAGGTGTCCTGGCGAAGTACTGCACCTTCGATGACTCTACCGTTTTTCAGACGGACGTAGTCCAGCGCGTGAACCGGACCACTGGCTATCGCAAGACCAAAGAGGAGTATGATTGCAAGGGGCATAGGGTCATTTGGGTTGGTAAGTCGGGAGCCCAGGTAATTTTACGGAATTTTCACGAGACTAACTACTATTCCGGGCGAATTCGATTTATGCAGGTTCACGAGAGGCAGGGGAGGTTGTCGTAAGGGAGCCATACTCTCAAGTTGTGAAAAAACAAACAAGGTCGGTAGCTAAGTAATTGAGTTTTGGCTAATAAAAAGGCGTGATGACACTTAGAAGACTTGTCTTTCGGGACGTTCAAATGTATATTGCTTGATATAGTTAGTAGCAGTTATTCACACAATTACATTGCCTGCCCGTGACCCAACCGCGTGACCTGACCTTTACGCCTCCCAGTTTCGCCTTGCATCTGGTCCAACTAGCCGGCAAGCCAACATTGCTGGGTGCGGACCACGTGACGTGGAGATTTGGTGGTATGGGGATTGATGTTGTTGCGGGCGGAAATGGAAGCGGGAAGACGCTATTGTGCTCGGCCATAGAGGCGGCATTCTTCCCGGATGTCAACGAGTCGCTCCGAAATGGTTTATATGATGCCGGACTGAGAGAAGTGACGGTTGTTGGTCTGATGAACTCGACTCGATCGGAGTGGACGCTGGTACTCGAAACGGGTGAGGTCATCTGCAGACCCCAAGGTGAGGGAATTGGATCACGCAGAACGCCGATTTTGGCGATTATTCATGCGAACGAAGACAGCTATGGATTCACTCCGCATATTGTCACAAACGGTCAATGGCGGCTGCCGGACGCGGATGTTCTGAAATGGGCAGCCAGGCTAAGCTGTGTTCCGTTGCAACGTGAGATTGCGGCGTGGGAAGCGCGGTTGGAGAGTCTGGAGCAGGGCAATGGTCAGAAGTCTCCCGTGGAGTTGAGCACTGAACTGGAAGACATCGAGCGACAACTGGCGGACATCCATGCGACTCAGACCGCGTTGAAGGCGGCAGAGGAAAGAGCCCTTGAACTTAATGAGAGTATAGCAGAGTGCGAGCTTGCGATACAAGTCGCGGCTGCCGAAGAAACCGCGTTGGTGAAGAAGATTGAGCTTGCTGAGCGGGCTGTGCATCTTGAAGGGTGGGTGCAGGAGCTGCGCACGTCGTGGGAGGCCGCGGAGACTGTGCGAACAACTTTTTCTGAACTGAATGAACAGCTTGAAGAAGTGCAGAGCGTTGTGCGAAACCTGCCGGAGAACGCAGACCAGTTAGCACGAGATTACCTGCAATTGCTGGATGAATTCGAGACTCTCACAAGCAATCTTAAAGAGCTTGAGAGAACGATGGAAACGCGTCAAGAGCAGCGGTCGTCACTTTTGCGGGAATTAGCCGCTACGGAAGAGACCATTGCGGCCCACGAGCTGCCGGATAAAGAAAGTTTGACGCAGGACCTCTTGTCGGTTGAACAGGAGTTGACCGAGATATCCAGAAAACGCATTGATTTATTGCGCCGCAAGGACGCACTTGAACACCAGCGATCGGACAGGTATCGTGAGTTTGCCGCTCTGGGCGAAGCCGAATGGTTGAGTTTGCGTGAGTATCTTCGTGCAGTTCAAGCGGACGAACAAACCAGCCTGGATCAGAGGCACCATGAGACTGTCCGCGAACTTGCGGAAATCTCGCAACGGCTGCAGAGAGACTTTGCCGGATTTGAAAAGCTTTCGAAGGATACTCCGGGACGGATTGAGCGGCTGTATTCCATTCGGGATGCAATCGCCAAGCGGGAGACAGAGTTGGCAGCGCTGCGGGCGAAAGTTGTGGAGGTGCAGTCGCAGGGGACAGGAGAGGGACTGCGGTTTGGACTTATGACGGTCGGTGCAATGGCCGCGGGGATTCCTGCCGCATTCCTGCTGGGGTGGGATGTCGGATTCTTTGGGGCGCTATTGGGAGGCGGAGCGGGTTACGGTATCGGAAAGCTCATATCTCCGCGGCTTGACGCGAACTACGAAGACTATGTACGGAGAATCGAGTCGCTGCAAACGGAGCAAAATGAAGCATTGGCTGCAAAAGAGACGTTGCGACTTGAACTGGTGCGGTTTCCTGATCATCTTGGACTTCACGAAACGCTGGCTATATGGAATGAATTTGAGTCTTTGCACGGGCGGAAGCTTGAACTCGAAGCCCGTGTTGCCGAAGTTGCGCGACACGTGCCAAATCAGGGTCTGCTACCTGAGTCATTCAGACGGTTTGAACCTGCGGAAGTTCGCGAACGAGTTGCCGCCTTTGATCAGATTCAAGCGGAACTGCAAAATGTAACTGAACAGATTTCGGCATTTGACAGCCCTGACGGACCGGGCGCACGGCGAGAGGCGCTCGACCTTGAGGCCACACAACTCCGGGCGAGATTAGACGAGTATGAGTTGGCGACGGCGCGACGCGCTGAAGAAATCAGCAAGAAACGTTCGCAGATCCAATCCATGCTTGCCGATTTAGAAAAAGAGATTGCGCTGCAGCCGAATCTGGATGAACTTCGAATGTCCGCCAGAGATATTCAGGCACGCGCTGAAGAACTGGATGCCGCTGCCGGAGGGACTCTTCGCGCACAGGGAGCCGCACGGGTGCTTAACGCCCTTGAAATGCGTTCGGTACTGCAGGAGAAGATCAGAGAGGCAAAATCGCGTTTGAGCACGCTTCATTCGCCGCAGGAGCTTGCCGCAAGAACCGGCCTGATCGAAGAGGAACTTCTTGAAGTAAGTGCGCGCCTGAGGGAAATCGATCCGTTATTCGGCACGCTTGAATCGCGCGGTGACGCCTTGACCAAGTATCGAATGCAAATGACACGTCTGTATGACAACAGAGTGGAGAGCGAGAAACGTATTGAGGAGTTGCGACGGGAAATTCTCGACCTGGACTTGCCAGAACTGAGAGCAAGAGCGGAGGAATTGCCGGCTGAATCATTGCTCCTTCACAATTACAAAGTCGTGCAGACCCAAATCGAGGAACTTCAGAAGAGCATTTTCGCTGCGCAGAATATGGGTGCCGCACTGCGGGTGGAACTGACGGAACAGTTCGAGCAGTCCGAGTCTCGTGTGCTGGGTGAATTGAAGAGTCTGGTTTTTGAAGCACTGGGAGAACGGATTGCTTCTATCGAGTTCGACGGAGGAGAGTGGTATGTGTTTACCGACAATGGAACACGCCGCCGGCTGTCTACCCTGCCGAGGGGAGTCATTGAGCTGGTTTCCCTCTGTTTGAATTCAGGAATACTTGAAACTGTTCGGGACGCTGAGCGTGCGCCGGTCGTCTGGGATGACGTTCTTTCACAGCTTGATGATCATCATCTTTCAATTTCAAGAAGAGTAGTGGAATCACTGTCACGCGATCGTCAGATAATATTGCTGACACGGGACTCACGAATCCGAACTTGGGGGCGGACTGCAGAATTGCTTGCAGGCAGGCACGAACCGAGCATTATTCTGAATTAAGCACGAGTCGACCTGGAACTTTCAAAGGGCTGTCCGTGGACGACAGCCCTTTTGCTTTTGGCAACAGCGCACGTGGTTCAATTGACCACAATTTTCGCGACGTGACGTGGAATGATGACAACAGTGAAGTCAACTGCCTGCAACCAGCGGTTCAGCAACCCGGCCATTCTTACCGAAACGGAAGACGGCCGGTGACATGCTTTCTGCAAGAATAGTGTTGCAAGCAACTTCTATTCTGACCGGCGCTCGCAGGATGCAGAGTGAGTTGTTCGCGGACGGCAACAACAGCCGTGACAATTGAGCAAACGAGTGGTTCAGTATCACTTGGGAATTGATTTTGCTTTCGCGAATAGTGACAGAATCGAAGCCAAGCGGCGCGAGAACTATCGATAAGACAAGCAAGTTTAGGATTTGCCATTGCAACTTCCAGAATCAGACAAGACTTTACCCGGAATGAACGAGTCCGGACAACAGTCGGGTGAAAAAAAGCCGGACTTTGAGGCGCTCGAGCTCGAGTTTCTGGGCAGCATGCTGCCGGGAATCGTTCACAATCTTGCGACACCGCTCTCAGGAGTTATTGGCGCAACTCAATTGCTTGAAATGCGTGTCGGTGAGCAGGAACGACTCTTGAACGAACTCGACCGGGGTGTGACCACATCAGCAGACGCATTAAAAGTTCAGCACCAGAAGAGCTGTTCAAATCTGGATATCATGTCCAGAAACGCGCGACATTTGACCGATTTGCTGCAGGTTATCATCCGCCGGTTCCACCGCTGCGGGCAGAACACGCCGGGCCCGGTGTCACTTTTTGAACTGGTCAGTAATGAACTGCAATTCCTGGACGCAAATCTTACTTATAAGCATAAAGTACGCAAACGATTTGACCTTGCGCACGACTCTTACACCGTATTCGCGGTCTACAAGCATGTCGTTGCGGTGATTGACGAGTTTGTTCTACGCTCGCTTGCCGCACACGATTTTTCGAGAGGCCTTGTTGAGGTCAATGTGACCACAAATTATGAGGCCGGGAACGGGATTCTGCAATTGGAGGCGAAGTTCTTTGAAACGGACGAGGAGCCGCTTGAAACCGACTCGATAGACATGTTTCTGGCACGGCTTGGCGAGAATGGCGCCTCTTATGAAACGCACCATGAAAAAGGAAATTTGACCATCACAATAACCTTTCCGCGGCAGGCAAAGGGGACTTGATTGTAAACGCATGAAGTCGTATCGTATTGCAGAATTACGATAGGACTATCCAAGTGAACGATTTAGACGGAAAGTATGCAGATGCCCGCAAGATGGTCGCGAGACTGGATGAGCGGGCTTCTCTCGCTCTCGAAGCCTGCCTTCGCGGCAGCGGTGTCTTGCTCAAGTATTGGCAGGCACTCAAGAACCATGAAATCCGGGAAAAGAGTAAGGGAGACCTGGTTACAAGTGCTGACGTCGAATCCGAGGCTGAGATTTCCGAATTTCTATTGCGGGAAATGCCAGAAGCAGGAATTGTATGCGAGGAGGGCACCGTCAGACACGGAAAGGGACTGGTCTGGTATCTTGACCCGCTTGACGGGACAACGAACTTTGTGCAGCGCTTTCCGGTATTCTGCGTAAGTCTTGGACTTGCAGAGCTGCGAGACAATCAAGCTCCGGAGCTGCTTTGCGGTGTTGTGCTAAATCCGGTATCAGGCGAGTTATTCTGGGGTGTGAAGGGAAAGGGCAGCTACCTGGGCACGGAGAGGCTGGCTGCAGCGCAAAAGGAACGGTTTGGAGAGGCGATGATTGCCACCGGATTCCCGCGGCGTTACCACGATGAGTTACAGAGCTTTCTGAAAGAGTTTGCCTATATTTTTCCGCGCTGCAGGGCGATCCGTCGGGCGGGATCGGCAGCGTTGGATTTGTGCTGGACAGCACAGGGTGTTTTTGACGGCTTTTGGGAGCACCGGTTGTCGGCGTGGGATATTGCGGCCGGAGCACTGATTGTTCAAGAGGCGGGGGGGATTTGCAGCGACTTTGACGGCGGCGATGGATTTCTTGCCAGCGGGAACATTATTGGTGCGTCGAGACTGATTCAAGCGGAACTGCTGCGCTGTATCCGTGCCGCACGAGCGGAGTAAGAAGCTGACAAGGTGAAAAGAGCCGCTCATTGAGCGGCTCTTCTGCGTTCCAACATTGGACTACCGGATCGGCCAGTTCAAACTGTGCTTATAATCCGGTGGAACCTCTATCTTGATGGTCTGGTCAATTTCGCCTGAGTTAATCTCGAACACTCCGGCCGGCAATTGACTGTCAATCAGGACTCTTGAATCCGGCGAAGTTCGTTCAATTTTCACACGGCCGCCTGAGCGCATATAAAGCCGCATCGGTTGACCTGGAAGTATCACGGCAGGCGCTGAGTCCGGTTGTCCGGAGTTCTTTTCACCGAGCGGAACGGCGGCGGAGATCACAACCGGGAAAATGGACTCGTTCAGTTGTCCTTGAGCTGCAAGTTTGTAATAATAAGTAACGCCCGGAATGGCAGACGTATCCTGATAGAGATAGTCGGCGGCACCGGTTTCCGGATGAAACGCGATTTCCGCAAGCACAGAAAAATTGCCGATCTCCTCATAACCACGGTAGACACGGAATTTGACGACCGCCGGAGATTGCTGGTCAAGCGACCAATTCAGGCGTATATGTCCGTCTTCCGTTGAATTCGCACTAAACAGTGACAAGAGAGTTGCCAGCTCGGGCAAGTCTTCAGCGTGTGCAGTGTTCAAGCTAAGAATGACCAACAAGCTGCAAATGATGTTACAAGTGCGCATGTATCTCCTTCCGTCTGTTTTGCAAATCATGACGACTTATTCTCACGTACCGGTTCGAATGCGAGGGCTTCCGCTCGTCCTTTGTTCTCAGAGACACTCCAGAGCAACCATGCTCCGAGCACGAAGAAGACCAGCAGCGACAGCATTCCCGTGCGAAGGCTTCCTGTAACCCAGACCGCCAGGCCGAAAATAGCCGGCCCGACCGCGCTGGCAAACTTGCCCGAAATTGCGAAAAAACTGAAGAACTCCGCCGATTGACGAGGGGGAATCAAGACTGCCTGCAATGAGCGCGAGGCAGCTTGTGTTCCGCCCATCACCAGCCCCGCAAGTATCCCGAGGTACCAATATTCCTGACGCGCGTCGCCCATCCATCCAAGCTGCCAGCCCCAGAGAGCAATGATACTCCATACCGCTACGCCGATCAGTACCGCGCGGCGATTGTCAAGTTTGTTTGCGATTATGCCGAAGAGGATTGAACCGATGAAAGCGATTCCCTGCACCATCAGGAAAAACATCACCAACTCAGCGGTAGAAAGTCCCAACTCCTGGTCCCCGAAAATCGAGGCCATGACGATTACCGTTTCAATCCCATCGTTATAGAGCAAATAGGCGAAGAAGAACCGTGTGAAATTGGGAAGCTGATTCAGATGGCGAATGCTCTGACGCAGTGCCTGCAGCGCATGTCTGATATCGGCTCTGGGACCCGTTCCGACTCCAGGCACGGCAATGGCGACCGGAATCGTGAAAACCGCCCACCATACAGCGGCACTAAGGAAGCAGTGCTGGACAGTGAAGGTTCCGTCGGCAAAACCCAGCATACCCGGATGTTGGAGCATGGCAAGGTTTACGGCAAGCAGTAAACCGCCGCCAAGATAGCCCCATGCCCAGCCAATGCTTGAAACCTTCGCAAAGTCCTGAGGCTCGGCGATATCGAGCAGCATCGCATTGTAAAAGATCGCCGAACCTGCAAAACCGTATTGTGCAACGGTGAACCAGAGACCGCCGATGAGCCATTCGCCCGGACCAATGGTTGCCAGCATCGCTGTTGCCATCACCCCCAGAGATGTGTGGAGAAGCAACATGCGTCGTTTCAGGTGTCCCAAGTCGGAGAAAGCGGAAAGGACGGGACCCAGAATGGCAACGAGAACCATGCTGGCCGAAACAAAGAAACTGAATACGGTTGCACCGGGTACCTGTGCACCCAGTATGTTCGTCCCTGCTGTTCCGCCTGCAACAACCCCGGCATAATACTTGTTAAAAATTACCGCAAGGATTGTCGTGGCGAAAGCCGAATTGCCAAAGTCGTAAGTGGCCCAGGCGAGAACTTGCCCGCGGTTCCTTCGGCTGAACGAAAATAGACTGCTCACGTATTTTAGCGGATATAGCGAACGGTCTGTGACAGCTTGGCCGCCGGAGTTGTAAGCCTCACGATATAGGTGCCGCTGGCAACAGGGATTCCGGACGCGTTCTGTCCAGCCCAGGTGACCAGATTCGTTCCGGTGCGGCTCTCTCCATCAAAGAGTGTGCTCACCTGCCTGCCGAGAAGGTCAAACACCGCTACGGTTGTCTTTGTCTGACCTGCGGGGGCAATCCAGCTTATGCGTACAGACCCGTTGAACGGATTCGGATAAGCGGGCAGCAACGAGAAATCGTGCGGCACTTGCCGCGGGCCTTCATTTGCATCAACTGTTTCAGTCAGCCATTCTTTCGCTTCTGCAAGGAATTGAGCGCGTGAGGTCGATCCCGCTTGCCCGGATGCTGCTTCGAGACCAAAGCTTAAGAAAATAAACTTGCCTGTTCCGTGCACACCGGAAATACCGCACACTTCCTCGGTCAGAGTGTCATTTATGAAGATCGCCGTCGCATTGTCCAATGGTGTGATTGACGACGGGCTGGTCTGATTTGCGGCACCCTGTGACCCGAGAAGAAGCAGGAATTGTCCGTCGACATCGGGGTCATCTCCGAGGCCAAAAGCCCTAAGTCTATCGGTGTCTTCACGGTCTTGAGTACAATAAAAGACGTCGTGAAGGAATTGGGCTGTGTTGTCATCGTCCGTGATGTTCTGACCTGTGACAAGGACTCCGCCGCCGGTCTGCAAGTAATTCACAATCGTTTGCTGGTCTGTCGATGTCAGCGTGTTTTCGCTGTCATCTCCGGTCATCCAGATGAGCCACGGGACTGAGGAGAGGTCGCCGACTGCCGAGGTTTGTCTGTCCCACAAGCGCACGGCTTCGTCATTTTCTTCAAGCGAACTCGTGATAAATGTTTCGTAATCTTCACCGCTGTCATCATCAATCAAAACGACATCGGAGGCGGTCAACCAAATGTCAAAGGGGTCGGTATTGTCGTGCAGAGTCACAAAATCCCGGGTCTCCGTCAAGTAACGCAGAGGTGTCGTGATCACCATCCGGTTATTGCCTTCCAGCAAGGGTCGGTTGCCGTTCGAATATTGCTCACCGGCGGCAATATCCACTGATGTCCAGATTGAATCCGGATACTCTGCGGCATAGAAGTCAATGTGCACAGGAACCGTTGATTGGTCGAGCGGACCGGTAATCGTTCCGAATACATTTGTCCGGCGGCGGAGGTCAAAAGAGATTTCACGCCCGTGCTCGAACGTGTCCGGATTAGCAGTCATAGCCCAATAACGAAGGCTGAATTGTACGCGCAAGGGAAGGGCAATATCTTCGACCAAGGGGAGCTGCCATGTATTCGGAAAAGAGACTGTCACTTCTTCGCCGGGCGGCAAAATGAAGCCTTGCGAAACGGAGCTGTAGTTTCCGTTATCGTCAGCGGTCACATAACACTCAATCGAGTCGGTGCCCAGATTGGCTATATGTGCATGAAGTGTCGTGTTGTCGCCCTCAAGCAAAGGCAAACCGGGGTCGGGAGTGGCCTGCGCCTGGACTTCCGCAAGAACTATAGGCCCTGCGGAGATAATCCGCTCCAGTCCCATCCAACCCATGTACGCGCTTACCCAAGAGTGGTCATTTCCATTGCTGATGCAACACGTGCCGGGAGGAATACCTCCATCATCGTCCACATCAAATGCGAGCAGCGAGTCGGCGTAAAACACTCCACGATTCCAATAGAGCGAATCCCCGGTAATCTCCCAACACCGAAAGGTCGCGTTGGAATACCATGTGTTATATGCATGGTACCAGCTTGATGGAGCCTCCCATGTTTCGAGCTGAGTGCCATACTGGTCAATCCACAGCTCGCCACTATCCGGATAGGCAACCCATAAGGAGTTGCATACGCCCCATAGCGCGGTTCCGCCGCACAACGCCCACTCGGTGGCGTTGTTCAACCGGGAGGGATTTGCTTCAAACCAGTTGCGGATCAGGCGGGCGCGGGCAAAAGTATGATCGCGCCAATCATTGCGATTCCGGTAGACCGCGTGAGCGTACATTCCGCCGATACCCAGCCCCTGTGCAGCGACGTTAACCGTGGAGTTCAGACTCAGCGGGTTATTCATGACCCACCAAGCGCAGCTGTCGGCGTACCAATTCATGCTGGTATCGCTGTACGCTTCACGGAATTTGAACGCGGCTTCGAATCCCCAGCCGCAATTGTGCATGGCGTAGTAGCCTCCGCCTTCTTCACGCCATGCCGGCCAATTGATATTATATGTCCATGCGTTGCGTATATTCTGGCCGTAACGTGCCGTGTCACCTGTCCAAATCGCATATTGAGACCAGATTCGAATGGCCTCCTGTGTGTTGTCGGTTTGGATGATGCTGAAGTCGCCGCCAACCTCACCTTCACGCATGCCGCCGAAGTTCTGACCTTGAATCGTCACCTGAAGTCCGGCCAGAAAATCACAGAGTTGCCGGTATTTGACAAAATAGGCAATCTCGTCAAGTGGTGTTCGGGGTAATCGAGTACCTGTTTCTATGTTACGTGGACTCTGCTCTTGTCGGGCTTGCTGCCGTTCCGCCTCCAGTTCTTCCTCCGTCCAATAAGGTGTGGCCGTCGCCAGCGTCTGGCAGACGGCAAGTACGATGAAGGTGGCAAGGAAGGTAAGTGACGGTCGCATAAGCACCCCTAATGAAATGAGACGTATTGCGATAAGCTGAGAGCGATTCCGGCGGTTACATGAATCGCTTGAAGAACTTCAGGATTCCCTGATTCCAGGCGATTCGATGTGTTATACCTGACCCCTGAGGAATCGTGTGTTTGTTGTCAAGATACCACTGGTAGCTGCGAATCAAGGCCTGAGCATTGGAATACCTGGGCTTCCAGCCGAGTTCACGTTTGGCCTTGTCGATGGACACAAAGCTGTCCTGATCGGCAGTGCCGTAAACCCACTTGTATAGAGGTGAAAGCCCCATCGCTTCAAAAGTCATCAATGCGAGCTTGACCGGACCTGCCGGAGTTCCCCACGGACGGGCGCCGTTACCTGCATACTGGCACATCGCTCCCATATCTTCCCGCACCGTTTTGAATTCCTCCGCGCCGACGTTGAACGTCGAATTCGCTCGAGTGGCTTCCACGGTTGCCGCCAGATAAATTGCCTCGGCGAGGTCATCCACTTCCAGTAGCTGATAGCGATTACTGCCGTTTCCGATCATGGGAATCCGCTTACCGCTTTCCACCCAGTCATAGAGAATTTGAAATACACCCAGACGATGGGTTCCAATGAAGGTCTTGGGTCGGATTACGGGTACGCAGAAGTCCGCGGAACGAAACTCTTCACAAACTTTCTCAGCAAGTATCTTGCTCTCGCCGTAGGGTCCGACGCCGTGCACTTTGTCGGTTTCAAAAAGAGGGTGATGATCGGGAATGCCGTAGACGGCTGTTGAGGAGACAAAGACGATTCTGTCCACACCTGCCTGTTTGGCAGACTCCAAGACGCGCCGAGTGCCTTCAACATTAATCTCAAAGATATCTTTGGGTTTCCACAGAGGAAGCGCGGCCGCTCCATGGACGATAACATCAACCTTATGTTCAGCCAGGATTTTATCCATTCCCGCCTTATCCCGGACATCGTGCTGGATAAACACGGAACCTGCCGGGTATTCCGACGTTTCAAACGGGGCTATGTCAGTGAGTATGAGGTCCCAACCATGTTCAGCAAAGCAAAGCGCCGTGTGCAAACCGAGAAATCCGGCGCCGCCAGTTATTAGTACTTTCACGAAATTCAGCTCCAAATTGGACCGAGGTGGCCCGCCGGTGCCTCCCGGCGGATAATGCTTAATTCAAGATTTCTAAGATATAAAACCCAGACCGGACTTTCAAGGCACCCGGTGAAGCGAGAAAAGATGGGTCAGAAGTTGACAAGGCAGTCTAAGCAGGTTATATTACGGGTCTTATGTCACATATCCTCGACCTACTAGATGACAAGCCCCGAGACAAGTGCGGGGTCATGGCACTATTTGGCCATCCGCGCGCGGCCGAACTGACCTATTTGGGGCTTTATGCACTCCAGCACCGAGGACAGGAGTCTGCCGGTATTGTGAGTTCGGACGGTCAAAAACTGTATTCGCACAGAGGCATGGGTCTGCTGGCGGATGTCTTTCGTGACCAAAGCAAGTTCAAGGAGCTTGAAGGGAATTGGGCTATCGGCCACGTCCGCTATTCGACGACCGGGTCTTCGTCTTTGACAAACGTTCAGCCACTCATGGTGATAACCAAGGATGGGCCGTTAGCTGTTGCCCACAACGGCAACCTGACCAACGAACGTGCCCTCCGTCGCAAGCTGGAGGGCGATGGCGCAATCTTCCAAACGACCTCCGATTCGGAGCTGTTCGTCCATCTTATCGCCCGCTCAAAGGCTCCGACTATTTCGGAACGACTGGCCGAAGCGGTCAAGGAACTTGAAGGCGCCTTTTCCGTTGTGCTGATTACCAAAGACGAAATCATTGCGGCGCGGGACCCGCACGGCTTCAGGCCGTTGGCCATGGGAAGAATTGGCGAGGGGTTTGTCTTTGCTTCTGAAACTTGCGCTTTCGATATTATTGGTGCCGTTTATGAGCGCGATGTGCAGGCTGGAGAGATTGTGACGATTTCAACGCGTGGCTTTGAGTCCATTCAGTATGCACAGCCGAATTTGAACATGTGCGTGTTCGAGCTCATATACTTCGCCCGTCCGGACAGTCACATTTACGGCACTTCCGTGGACAAGGTGCGCCGGAAGCTGGGGAAGGTGCTGGCCGAAGAGGCACCGGCAGATGGCGATGTGGTCATTTCCGTCCCGGACTCATCAAATACATCTGCGATTGGCTATGCGCGGCAGAGCGGAATTAAATTTGAAATCGGGCTGATTCGAAACCATTACATCGGACGAACCTTCATCAATCCGTCGCAGTTCATGCGCTCTTATAATTCGCGCATAAAGTATAATCCGGTCCGGGGGGTTCTTGAAGGCAGGCGCGTGATTCTCGTCGATGACTCCATTGTTCGAGGAACGACGTTGAAAAAGCTAGTCGGCGCAATTAAGGCCGCCGGCGCGCTTGAAGTGCACGTGCGCATCGCTTCCCCTCCGGTACGCTGGCCCTGCTTCTACGGCATGGATTATCCGACTCGCCGGGAGTTGATTGCGGCTTTCGCTTCACCGGCTGAAATTGAAAGTTACCTCGGAGTGAATTCCCTTCGCTATCTGTCGCACGAAGGTATGCTTTCCGCGACGCGCGACACTCCGACAAACTATTGCACGGCATGCTTCTCAGGGCGTTACCCGGTACCGTTGAAAGACCCGGCACAGTTGGCCGAACTTACAGAGCCGGACAAAGAATGGGCACGCGCAGAGCTTGAAAGAGTTCTGCGTTCAATGGAGTGACAGTGGCCGAAATCAGTCGTCCAGACAGGCTGCTTCCCAAACCGTCGCGCTTCGCATTTGAACCAAAGCCGCGGCCGCGAAAGTTCCTTACCGTTCCGAATATACTGAGTATCGCCAGAATATTCCTGCTCATCCCGCTTTTTCATTTTCTGAAGCTGGGGCCGAAGGAGAACGGCAATTTCTGGGCAATTGTTGTAATGGCGATCGCGCTTGTCAGCGACATGATTGACGGACTTATCGCGAGGTGGTTTCACGTCGAGACCGACTGGGGTAGAGTTTTGGACCCGCTCGCTGATAAAATTTGGCTTGGTGCACTTGCAATCTTCCTCGCGCTGCCGACGCGGGAGAACCCATTGCCGCTCTGGTTCCTGGTGGTCATACTGATTCGCGATGTGTTGATCGTCTCCGGATCCTACTACGTGTACAAGAAGCGCGGTCTGGTTGTGACGTCCAACTACATCGGCAAAGCGACGATGTTTGTTATCGCAGTCACCCTGATCAGCTATACGGTGAATTGGGTACCGCCGCTGTTCAGCGGTCTTAGCCCGATCAGTATGGTCTGGGTTTCTTGTCTCTTTATCGCGATTTCCGGTGCGCAATACGGATTGCGATTCCTGCATTATAGTTCCGCGCAATCCGCCACGGAGCGGGTTCGCTCCGATTCTTAAACAGATTCCGATTTTTTGTTCCGATCCGGCGGGGCGGAGGCGCCCCGCTCGTTTTTTGAACCTACGACTTATGGCACTGAAACTTTACAACACACTCACTCGAAAAGTTGAACCCTTCGTTCCTCGCGAACCGGGCAGGGTAACGATGTACACTTGCGGTCCGACCGTTTATGCGCGGGCGCATATCGGGAATTTCAGGACTTTTCTGGTCTCCGATCTTCTGCGCCGGTATCTTGAGTATTCGGGATACAATGTCACATGGGTGATGAACCTCACCGATATTGACGACAAGACCATCCGCGGCGCAAATGAAGAGGGAGTTTCGCTGCGAGAATTCACGGACAAATACATTGCTTCGTTTCATGAGGACAGAAAGACAATCGGTATAACGGACGCGACACTGTATCCCAGGGCAACCGAGCATATTCCTGAAATGGTGAAGATGGTCGAAGATCTGATTGCGGCCAGGCATGCTTACATGACGGACGGTTCCGCCTATTTCAAGATTGACTCCTTCCCGACGTATGGACAGCTGGCGCGGCTGAACATGGAGGAGCTGCGGGTCGGTGAACGAGTCGCTTCAGACGAATACGAAAAAGAGGACGTGCGTGACTTTGCATTGTGGAAGGCCTGGGATGCTGTTGACGGGCAAGTCGGATGGGAGACAAGTCTTGGCAAAGGGCGTCCGGGCTGGCATCTCGAATGCTCGGCCATGTCTCTGAAATATCTCGGACGGAACTTTGATATTCATCTAGGTGGTGTGGACTTGATTTTTCCTCATCACCAGAACGAAATTGCGCAGACCGAAGGAGTGACACACGAACCGCTTGCACGCTACTGGGTGCATTCGGAGCATCTGCTTGTTGACGGGCAGAAAATGTCGAAATCACTCGGGAATTTCTATACGGTTTCGGATCTTATCGAAAGAGGATGGAAGCCGCGCGAAATTCGCTTCGGGCTACTGGCCGGTCATTACAGACAGCGCACAAATTTTCAGGCGTCGGGGCTTGAGAGCATTAAGCAGTCATTGGCGCGGTTTGAGGCATGCACGGTGAATCTTGAGCATGCGTCAGGGCGGGGTGGGATGTCTGAACTGAAGGACACGATTTCAAAGCGTGAGCAAGAGTTCAGAGACGCACTCGATGATGATTTGAATTACCCGGAAGCGTTGGCCGCCGTTTTCAACTTTGTCCGTGACGCCAACACGCTGTGCCAGGACCAGAAGATAGGAAGAGCCGAGCAGGACATAGCTTTGGAAGCGATGAAGCGATTCGACACTGTTCTGGGCTATCTCAATTTGCGGTCTGAAGTTATGGACCCAGAAGCCGCTGAAATTGAGGCCTTGATAGCCGCAAGAAATGATGCCCGCAAAGCCAAGAACTGGGCTGAAGCCGACCGGGCCCGGGATGCCCTCAACGAGCGAGGGATTATCATAGAGGACCGGGCCGGAAAAACGGTCTGGAGGCGGAAATAAGAGAGGCATTTGACAAATAATTGGAGGTTCAAAAGCCTGAAAAACACGCAATTTTTGCTCAAATTTGCGTAACTCCCGCTTGACAGCCAATTTACAAGTCCGTAACTTTGGGTCTGCGGTTTTCGGCGGTACCACAACTGCTGGCGTAGCTCAACTGGTAGAGCAGTTGATTTGTAATCAACCGGTTGCGGGTTCAAGTCCTGTCGCCAGCTCTACTCCAACGAGTTGCAGTTAATTCCCAGACAATCCCCGGTGGCATGCCCGAGTGGCTAAAGGGGGCAGACTGTAAATCTGCTGGCAGACGCCTACGGTGGTTCGAATCCATCTGCCACCACCGGGTATCCTCCCGAAAAATACCGCGTTAGTTATTGTTCTTAGTGGCCTTAGAAGTGGTCGCCCGAGAGGCGTGCACCCTTTTATGGCTGTTTCTTCATTTGTTTCGTATGCGGGCGTAGCTCAGTTGGTAGAGCATCAGCCTTCCAAGCTGAGGGTCGCGGGTTCGAGTCTCGTCGCCCGCTCCGCGAATCGAAATAGAAAACTTGAAAATCGAAAGCAGATTTTCCGTTGGATAATGCGATCTCGAATTTTTCTGTTTTCTATTTCGCTCTGCTCGTGTAGCTCAGACGGTAGAGCGCGTCCTTGGTAAGGACGAGGTCAGCGGTTCAATCCCGCTCACGAGCTCCATTGACACCCTACTGCCTCTTAGGGCTGTCCAGAATTGTTTTCAGAATCCAAAAATATCATCATACTGCTGTACCCCTAAGGAGGTTGTCCGGCAATGGCAAAAGCCAAATTTGAACGCACGAAACCGCACGTGAATATCGGCACCATCGGTCACGTTGACCATGGAAAGACCACGCTCACCGCTGCCATCACCCAAGTGCTTGCGGCCAAAGGTCTCGCCCAAGCCCGTAACTACGACGAAATCGACAACGCGCCGGAAGAAAAAGAGCGCGGCGTGACGATTAACGTCCACCACGCTGAGTACGAAACTGAAAAGCGTCACTATGCGCACGTTGACTGCCCGGGCCACGCCGACTATATCAAGAACATGGTCACCGGCGCGGCGCAGATGGACGGAGCCATTCTGGTGGTTTCGGCCGCAGACGGTCCGATGCCCCAGACGCGTGAACACGTCCTGCTTGCCCGTCAGGTGAACGTCCCGGCGCTTGTGGTCTTCCTGAACAAGTGCGATCAGGTGGACGATCCCGAATTGCTGGACCTCGTGGAACTTGAAGTGCGCGAACTGCTTTCCTCGTACGAATTCCCCGGAGATACTTGCCCGGTGATTCGCGGTTCAGCGCTGGATGCTCTGTCCAACCTGAACGATCCCGCGAAGACGAAGTGCATCACCGAACTTATGGACGCCGTTGACAACTTCATTCCGGAACCCGAGCGCGCGCTGGATAAGCCGTTCCTGATGCCGATTGAAGACGTGTTCTCGATTACGGGTCGCGGTACCGTGGGTACGGGCCGTATCGAGCGTGGCAAGATCAAGGTCGGCGAAGAAGTCGAAATCGTCGGCATGGGACAGCATAAGAAGACCGTTGTAACAGGTGTGGAAATGTTCCGCAAGCTGTTGGACGAAGGCTTCGCCGGTGACAACGCAGGTCTGCTGCTCCGCGGTGTGGAAAAAGACGAGCTCGAGCGCGGTATGGTGCTCTGCAAGATCGGCTCGATCAAACCGCACAAGAAGTTTGAAGCTCAGGTGTACGTGCTGTCCAAGGAAGAGGGCGGCCGTCATACTCCGTTCTTCAACAATTACCGCCCGCAGTTCTTCTTCCGCACAACCGACGTGACCGGTGCTATTCACCTTCAGGGCGGCGCGGAAATGATTATGCCCGGTGACAATACGACCATCACGGTTGAGTTGATTACCGATATCGCGATGGACGAAGGTCTGCGTTTCGCTATCCGTGAAGGCGGCAAGACCGTCGGCGCAGGTCGCGTCACCAAGATTATCGAGTAATCTAGTACGTTGTTTGGTGGCTGGGGCCATGAGCCCCGGCCACCTGTTCCTTTTGCCGCCGTGTCGAGGCATCGCCGCGGCCGCGGTACACGGCAGTAGCTCAACGGTAGAGTCCCGGTCTCCAAAACCGGTTGTTGGGGGTTCGAATCCCTCCTGCCGTGCAAAGACTGAGGAATCCCTCACTATACACGACCATGTTCAAGAAAATTGCCGAATATCTTGCCGATGTGAAGAACGAGATGTCAAAAGTCTCGTGGCCTACACAACCCGAAGTAATCGAAAGCACATGGATTGTGCTCGGTCTGACAGTGGTTTTCGGCATCTCCGTTTTTGTGGTTGACCGTATCCTTAGTTTAGGTTTGCAGCAGCTGCTGTAAACCGCGGAGCGCGTGAACTTCGAGACCATTGTTTGTCCGGTTTGTTCCAGTCCTGACTACAAACCGGAACGAATTGTCGGCGATCGGTTTCGTGTGCTTCAAGACCGTACGTACGCGCTGGTACGGTGTCAAACCTGCAGATTGATCTATCTCAACCCTCGACCGGACGAATCGTCCATCACTGCCTTCTATGATACGCAGGGCTATGATCCGTTCGGATCGGCGGGAAGTGAGCCACAGACCATGTCCGCCAAACTTTACCAGAAGTTCAGGCCACTGTCCATTCGGCGCAAGGCAGCAAGGGTTGTCGATGGTCTTAAGCCTGCCGACAAATGTCTGGATGTCGGTTGTGCGACTGGCGAGTTTCTGGTTGAACTGAAACGGAGAGGTTTCGAGGCGGAGGGCTGTGAGCCAAGTGAAAAAGCGGCACAGTTCGCCCGGGACAAATACGGATTGCGAGTTTGGACAGGAGGGATTGAAGCCGTTCCTGCCCATGCCGGACCTTTCAAGTTGATCACGCTGTGGCATGTTCTCGAACATGTGCATCGACTGCGGGAAACACTTGAGACGGCGAAACAGATGCTTTCGCCTCGCGGTCGAATCGCAGTTGCCGTTCCAAACCCAGTCTCTTTTGATGCCAAAGCCTATGGCGATACCTGGGTTGCATGGGACACTCCAAGGCATTTGTACCATTTTGAACCGCCAGTAATGCTCGACCTGTTGATTCGAGCGGGTTTCGATCCCCGGAGCCTTGGCGCTGTGGCCTTCGATGCCTTCTACCATTGTATTCTGTCGGAACCGCGCTCGCCTTTAGGAATTATGCGCGGAGCATATCGGGGATCACTCAGCTATGCCAGCGGTCTGTTAGGTGGGCCGGGTTCGTCTGAGTTGTATATCGGATATAAACGTTCATTGTGAGCCTGTAATAAAAATGCATCATCCTACCGACGCACCAATCCGCGAAGGTGAGCTGGGCTGGTATGTCCTCCATGTGTTCACCGGACAGGAAGAGAAAATAAAAGGATTTCTCGAGGAGGAATCCAAACGGCTGGGTGTTGCCGATCAGATCACGCAAGTTCTGATTCCCAAGGAAGACGTGATCGAAATGCGCGACGGGAAAAAGAAAGCGAAAACGCGCACGTTTTTTCCGGGCTATATGCTTGTGGAGATGGTTCTCAACAAGACCACGGAACACTTGATTCTCAATACTCCGCAAGTTATCAACTTTGTCGGGCCGAAGAACCGGCCAGTTCCGCTGCGGCGTCACGAAGTTGACCGCATTCTTGGCCAGCAGGACAAAGCCGCGGACATGGAATTGATTGAGCTGCCGTTCAATGTGAATGACACCATCAAGGTGATTGACGGACCGTTCAAAGATTTCACAGGAATTGTGCGCGAAATCAACATGCCGAAGCGTAAGGCGAAGGTCATGGTCTCGATTTTCGGAAGGTCCACGCCAATTGAGCTGGACTTCCTGCAAATTTCCACCGAGTTAGGAACAAGCTAAGAAATTTTCACCTCATTTCCCCGAAATTATCGGGGGAACATGAATAGAGATACACTATGGCAAAGCAGATTACCGGATTCATTCGCTTGCAAATTCCCGCCGGAGCGGCAACACCTGCCCCGCCGATTGGACCTGCGCTCGGTCAGAAGCAGGTTAACATTATGGAGTTCTGCAAGCAGTTCAACGCGCGTACCGAAAAAGACAAAGGTATGATCATACCGGTTGTCATTACGGTGTACAAGGACAAGAGCTTCAGCTTTATCACCAAGACTCCGCCGGCCGCGATTCTTGTCAAGAAGGCTGCCAAGCTGGATAAAGGATCCGGTGAACCCAATCGCAACAAGGTGGGAACAATCACCAAGGCCGCGATTCGGGAAATTGCCGAAATTAAGATGAAAGATTTGAACGCCAATACGGTGGAAATGGCCATGCGAATGGTCGAAGGCACCTGCCGTTCGATGGGCGTGACAGTAACGAACTAATTCTTCATTCATAAACGGGTGGGAGTGCGGTTCTCCGCACGTTGGACCACCGAGGAGCAAACTTGCCCTATTCCAAGCGCGTTAAGCGCAATCGTGAGCAAGTTAATCGCAACACCGAATTGCCTCTTTCGGACGCGATTAACACGCTCAAGAAATCCGCACCTGCGAAATTCAACGAGACTGTTGAAGTGGCGGTGCGACTGGGAGTTGATCCCAAGAAGGCCGACCAGATTGTACGCGGAACGGTCGTGCTGCCGCACGGCACCGGCAAGACGGTGCGTGTTGTCGCAGTGACCAAAACCAAAATCAGCGAAGCGCAGGACGCTGGAGCCGACCATGCCGGATTCGAGGACATTCTCGAACGTATCAAGGGCGGATGGACGGATTTTGATGTTCTTGTAGCGACACCCGAGGTCATGGCCGACCTTGGCAAGCTGGGTAAGATTTTGGGTCCGCGCGGATTAATGCCGAACCCCAAAGCCGGAACAGTCACACCGAACATTGGCAACGCCGTGCGCGATGTCAAGGGAGGCAAAGTCGAGTTCCGGGTGGACAAGTACGGCATTTTGCATCTCGGTGTAGGCCGCATCAATTTCAGCGCGCAGCAGCTCTTTGAGAACATTGAAGAGTTCTTCAAGAATATCATGCGCAACAAGCCCGCTACGGCCAAAGGGCAATATGTCAAGTCTGTGTTCCTCACTTCCACAATGGGTCCGGGAATCCGTGTCCAGCGCGCTGAAGTGGAAAATGCCAGACTCCACTAAGCCCGAAGGAACGATAATATGTCATTAGCAGAATTGCAGAACCGCACAATCCGTCCCGAAAAAACCGCTATCGTGGAGGACTTTCGCGAGAAGGTCAGCCGGGCGCAAGGATTGTATCTTACGGATAATCTCGGCTTGACCGTTGAGCAGATGACGGAATTGCGTCGCGAGTGTTTCAAGAACCAGGTTGACTTCATGGTCATCAAGAATACTTTCTCCCGGATGGTCTTGAAGGAGAAGGGCTATGAAGATATTCTGAAGCACTTGGATGGTCCGACCGCCATTGCCATTGGATATGACGATGGCGCGACGCCCGCTCGTATTCTTGACAAGTTTATCAGTACAACGGATAAGCTGAAAGTTAAGGGTGTTATCTTTGACGGCAAAGTACTACCCGCGTCTGAACTTACCGCAATAAAGGACTTGCCGACTCGTGAACAAGCGCTGTCCGGAGTAGTCGGTGCGATTTTTGGCCCAGTTCAGGGCTTCTACAACGTCATCAACGCCGTCTTGCGCGACTTTGTGTCCGTCGTGGATCAGATCGCGACCAAGAAACAGGGATGACGAATTCCATATCTTTCCAAGAATAAGTAACAAACCATAACGGAGAACAACCGTGCAGCAGATTATCGAAGCCATCGAAAAAATGTCAGTCCTTGAGCTTGTCGAGCTTAAGAAGGCATTGGAAGAAAAGTTTGGTGTTACCGCCGCAGCCCCGATGATGATGGGCATGCCGATGATGGGTGGTGCCGCCCCGGCCGCTGCGGCCGCTGAGGAAAAGACCGAGTTTGATGTCGTCCTGCAGGACGCCGGTGCCAACAAGATTCAAGTGATCAAAGTCGTGCGCGAACTCACAGGTCTCGGTCTTAAAGAAGCGAAGGACCTCGTGGACGGAGCGCCCAAGACCGTGAAGGAAGGCGCACCAAAGGACGAAGCACAGAAAATCAAGGCCAAGCTCGAAGAGCAGGGAGCCAAAGTCGAAGTCAAGTAAGGCTATCGCTGCCTGCATCTTCGCCGCGCTATCCCGGGAATCAAGTCTCGGGTTGCCGAGTCCCTTCAGCGCTGTTAGAAGCGTTGAAGTCAGACTTGGCAATTTGCGTTTATTAAGCGACCATCTCTTCCGTTCAAAATTCCCCGTGATTGCGCCGATTTTGCTGTCACCGGGCCTTTGTGAGTTAAACTTGCGGTTATTCTAAGGGAGCCTTTTGTGCGCGATCCGCAGAGAACCATTCAACGCATCAACTTCTCGAAAATCCCCGAAGTTCACGAGATGCCGGACTTGCTCGAAGTCCAGCTCAAGAGCTTCCGCGACTTCCTGCAAGCGGATGTGCCTGCCAATCGCCGCCGGGCCTTCGGGCTTGAGGCGGTGTTCCGCAATATCTTTCCGATAATCGACAATCGCGAAACGCACATTCTCGAATACGTCGAATATCAGGTTGAGAAGCCGAAATACGACGAAGACGAATGCCGCGAACGCGGTGTCACTTTTCAAGCCGCGCTGAAGGCGAAACTTCGTCTTTCTTCGCGCGACGAGACCAGTGAAGTCGGATCTTTCGACCAAACAATCGAAAGTGATGTCTACCTCGGCAATTTGCCGCTGATGACAACCTCCGGAACATTTATCATTAACGGTGCCGAGCGGGTCATTGTGTCCCAGCTCCACCGCAGTCCCGGTGTCTTCTTCGGTGAGGATACTCATCCCAACGGAAAGAAGATCTATTCTGCCCGTATCATTCCCTTCCGCGGTTCGTGGATTGAAATTTCTACAGATATCAACGACGTGTTGAATGTTTATGTTGATCGCCGTAAGAAGTTTCCCGCGACGACGCTATTGCGCGCAATGGGGAGCCAGACCAATCGCGACATTCTTGACCTGTTCGGATTCGTGGAAACTGTTCCGACGAACCGAAAGGACTTGAATAAGGAGGCAGGCCGCCGTTTGGTTTCCGATGCAGTTAACTCGTCCACGGGTGAAGTGGCTGCAACTGCCGGTGCCGAATTGACGGACGAACTGATCGCGAAGCTGCTCGAGGCAGGCGTCCAGACAATTGACTTGTCCAAGCCTAAGAAAAAGGATACGTCTTATGACATCCTGATTAATACGCTTAACAAGGATAAGTCAAGTTCCACGGATCACGCGCTTGAAGTCATCTACCGCGAGCTTCGATCGGGCGATGCACCTGACATTGACACCGCGCGCAAGTTTCTCGAACGGCTGTTGTTCGACGAGAAACGTTACGACCTTGGCGCGGTCGGACGGTATCGCCTGAACAACAAGCTTGAGTTGAATGTTGCACCGGATGTCGCCGTGCTCACCCCCGAAGACATCGTCGCGATTATGAAGCATGTGCTGAAACTGCGCGTGGGGCGTGCCGCACCCGACGACATCGATCACCTCGGCAACCGCCGCGTGCGAACCGTCGGTGAACAGCTCGCCAATCAGTTCAGTGTGGCACTTTCGCGTATGGCGCGGACCATTAAGGAGCGCATGAATCTGCGTGACTCAAACGCGATGACACCTCAGGACCTGATCAATGTCCGCACGATTTCGTCGGTCATTAACAGCTTCTTTGGAACGAATCAGCTGTCGCAGTTCCTCGATATGGTTAATCCGCTGACTGAGTTGACGCACAAGCGCCGACTTTCGGCCCTCGGTCCCGGCGGTTTGACTCGTGAACGCGCAGGATTTGAAGTTCGAGACGTTCATTATACGCATTACGGCCGTCTGTGCCCGATTGAAACCCCCGAAGGTCCGAACATCGGACTCATTTCATCGCTTTGCACGTATGCACGTATAAACGAAATGGGGTTTGTGGAAACACCCTATCGTTCCGTGAAAAACGGCAAAGTCTCGAAGTCGATCAGGTTTCTGTCCGCTGATGAAGAGGATCGCGTGACGATTGCGCAGGCGAACACTCCGATCAATCAGAAGGGAGAGTTCTTAACAGACCGCGTGAAGTGCCGTAACCGTGCCGATTTTCCGGTGGCCCATCCCGATAACATTGAGTTCATGGACGTGGCTCCCTCGCAAATCGTGTCTGTTGCTGCCGCACTGATCCCGTTTCTGGAGCACGACGATGCTAACCGCGCACTCATGGGTTCTAACATGCAGCGCCAGGCTGTCCCGCTGCTTCGTCCCGACGCTCCATACGTGGGGACCGGAATGGAAAGAAAGGCGGCTATTGATTCGCGAACGATGATTGTGGCTCCAAGTGACGGCATCGTTGAATATGTGGACAGCAACAAGATCATCTTCCGTCCCAATCCAGTGCTGGACGAAGAGGGCAATGTTGTTCAACAGGCCGATGCGATGACCTTCAAACTCAAGAAGTTCGTTCGTACGAATCAGGACACCTGCATCAACCAGAAACCTTCGGTATACGAAGGCGAGGAAGTCAAGGCGGGTACGACGCTCGCGGATGGCTGTGGAACCGACCGCGGCGAATTGGCTCTGGGACGTAACACTCTCGTTGCCTTCATGCCCTGGCACGGTTATAACTTTGAAGACTCAATCATCGTGTCTGAGCGAATCGTGTATGACGATGTTTATACGTCGATCAACATCGAAGAGCTGGAACTTCAAGTCCGCGAGACGAAGCGCGGCGAGGAAGAGCTGACCCGCGAAATTCCCAACGTCTCCGAGGATGCTGTCAAGAACCTTGACGAGATGGGAATTATTCGAATCGGTGCAATTGTGCGGCCCGGCGACATTCTGGTCGGCAAGGTCACTCCCAAGGGTGAAACCGACTTGACACCGGAAGACAAGCTCTTGAAAGCAATCTTCGGTGACAAGGCAGGTGACGTGAAGGACGCAAGTCTGAAGGCGCACACCGGTATGTATGGCATCGTTATTAATACGAAGCTTTTCAGCCGCAAGAAGAAGGACGCCAAAACCCGAAAGGAAGATAAAAAGCTGGTCGAAGAGCTTGAGGCACGCTATGAACGCGAGCGTCAGCGGCTGCGCAAACAGCTTGCCGAAGAGCTTTATTCCATGCTGCGCGGCCACAAAGCCCGTGAAATCCGCGACAAGGATCAAACAGAAGTGATGGTCGCGGAAGGTGCGAACTTCAGCGAATCGTTGCTGCAAAATCTTGACGTTGATAAGATCGAAGCCGGGTTTGAGTGGACGAATAACGAAGGCATCAACGAGATGATTTCACAGGCCTTCGACAAATTCCGCGAGCGGCTCTTCGAGCATGAAACCGAACTGAAGAACGAGAAGTATCGTATTGAAGTCGGCGATGAGCTACCGCCTGGAATCGTGCAGCTGGTTCGAGTTTATGTCGCACAAAAGCGTAAGCTTTCCGTCGGTGACAAGATGGCGGGACGCCACGGCAACAAGGGCGTAGTCGGCAAGGTTGTTCCGGTCGAAGACATGCCGTTCCTGTCGGACGGCACGCCGATTGATATCATTCTCAACCCGCTTTCAGTGCCGTCCCGAATGAACATCGGACAGCTCTTTGAAACGACCCTTGGCTGGGCTGCGCATAGACTTGGTGTCCATTTCGCGACTCCCGTGTTTGACGGCGCGAAGACTGCGGACGTCGAAGAGTGGCTTGACAGGGCAGGTTTGCCAAGAACGGGCAAGACCTTCCTGTTCGACGGCCGCACCGGAGACAGATTCAAGGAAGAAACGGCGGTCGGTTTCATGTACGTGTTGAAGTTGTCGCACTTGGTGGATGACAAGATTCATGCGCGTTCGATTGGACCGTACAGCTTGATTACGCAGCAGCCGCTCGGCGGCAAAGCTCAGTTCGGCGGTCAAAGATTCGGCGAAATGGAAGTGTGGGCGCTTGAAGCATACGGCGCGTCGCATATCCTGCAGGAAATTCTGACCATTAAGTCTGACGATGTCAACGGACGTGCAAGAACGTACGAGGCGATTGTCAAGGGTGATAATCTTCCTGCGCCAGGAATTCCGGAGTCGTTCCACGTGCTCGTGAACGAACTCCGCGGACTGGGCATTGACGTGGACCTGCGCGAGTAAGTTCGCCTGCTCGCTGGTCTTGTCTTACGTCTATAAAGTGTTGTTAATCTCGACCGCGGATTTGCGGTCATATGAATAAGGAGCCCCACATGCTGCATTTCGCTGCTGCAACAGAGCACGAACCCCGCAGGTACTCCGAAATTTCTGTCAGCCTCGCCTCACCTGACATGATTCTGTCATGGTCACACGGTGAGGTGACCAAGCCTGAAACCATCAACTATCGCAGCTACAAACCCGAAAAAGACGGTTTGTTCTGTGAAAAAATCTTTGGTCCCGTCAAGGACTGGGAATGTCATTGCGGCAAGTATCGCGGTATTCGCTACAAGGGAATCGTTTGCGATCGCTGCGGCGTTGAGGTTACCAAAAAGGATGTCCGCCGCAAGCGCATGGGACATATTGCCCTTGCGGTACCGGTCGTGCATATCTGGTACTTCCGCAGTTTGCCGTCGAAGATCTCCTACGTGCTGAACATGAGCACGCGCGAACTCGAGCAGGTGATTTATTATGAATCATACTGCGTCATTCAGCCCGGCAGAGCGGACCTTCGCCGCAAAGACCTGCTGTCTGAAAACGAGTATCTGGAGACACTTCAGGCGCTCGGTCCGCAGGACGCTCTTCCGCCCGAAGAACGTTTCGTTGCCAAGATGGGCGGTGACGCTATCCGTGATCTGCTTTCAACCGAAGAAATTGACTCGCTCTCGAACGATTTGCGAGCCCAAATCAAGGTTGAAACCAGCGCTCAGAGAAAAGCGGACGCCATCAAAAAGCTTCGTGTCATTGAGTCCTTCAAGCAGGCGGAAAATGGCAAACTTAACCAGCCGGATTGGATGGTCATGTCCGTCGTTCCGGTCGTTCCACCGGACTTGCGGCCACTGGTTCCTCTCGAAGGCGGGCGTTTTGCAACATCGGATTTGAACGACCTGTACCGGCGTGTTATCATTCGCAACAATCGCCTCAAACGGCTGATCGAGATTCGCGCACCTGAGGTCATTCTGCGCAATGAAAAGCGAATGTTGCAGGAAGCAGTTGACTCGCTCTTTGATAATGGACGCAAGTCCGTCGCCGTACGCTCGGACGGAAACCGTCCTCTCAAGAGTTTGTCCGATAACTTGAAGGGCAAGCAAGGCCGTTTCCGCCAGAATTTGCTTGGAAAGCGTGTGGACTATTCCGGTCGTTCGGTCATTGTCGTCGGACCGGAATTGCGTTTGCATGAATGCGGTTTGCCAAAGGAAATGGCCGTCGAGCTCTTCAAGCCGTTCATCATTCGCAAGCTGATTGAGTATGAATTTGCCAAGACGGTCAAGTCGGCCAAGCGACTCGTTGAACGCAAGACTGACGAGGTGTGGGCAATTCTCGAAGAGATCATTCAAGATCACCCGGTTCTCCTGAATCGTGCACCGACGCTGCACAGGTTGGGAATCCAGGCGTTTCAGCCGCTGCTGATTGAAGGCAAGGCAATCCGCCTGCACCCGCTCGTCTGTCAGGCATTCAACGCCGACTTCGACGGCGACCAAATGGCCGTGCACGTTCCGCTGTCGTTTGAGGCCCAAGTTGAAGCTCGTTTGTTAATGCTTGCGAGCAACAACATTCTCCACCCGGCGAACGGCCGTCCGATTACCGTACCGCATCAGGACATGGTCCTGGGACTGTACTATTTGACGAAGAGAAAGCTTGGAGAGCCGTTCCAGGGCAAGATTTTCAGTGATGCGGGCGAAGTCATTGTCGCGCACAACGACGGCCGCATCGGGCTGCATACTCTGATTCTTCTGCGCGTCGGTGAGCGATTGATCGAAACAACTGTCGGTCGGGTCATCTTCAATCAGATCCTTCCCTCGGGCGTTAAGGCCAAGCGCTACTTCAATGAAATGCTTGCTAAAAAGCGCATTGAAGAGATTATCCACTACTGTGTTCAGACTGTTGGTATTGCCGATACCTCGATCTTCCTTGACAACCTGAAGAAGCTCGGCTTTTCAAGCGCGACAGGCTCGGGTATTTCCATCGGACTGGAAGATATCGAGATCCCACCGGAAAAAGACCGGCTGATTCAGGCGGCGTACAAGAAAGTGGACGAGGTGCAGTCGCAGTATGAAGACGGTATTATAACCGACGGCGAACGCTACAACAAGATCATAGATATCTGGACACATACGTCAACGGATATCGCTGAAGTAATGTTCGCGAAACTGCGTGACTCGAAAGACGGATTCAATTCCGTGTTCATGATGGCGGATTCCGGTGCTCGTGGTTCTAAAG
This sequence comes from bacterium, assembly GCA_013360195.1. Taxonomy (NCBI): domain Bacteria; species bacterium. The sequence continues at coordinate 474,441 of JABWCQ010000002.1, read as the reverse complement.
AGCAGATACGTCAGCTTGCCGGTATGCGCGGATTGATGGCAAAACCCCAGAAGTCGCTGACCGGCCAGAAGGGAGAAATTATCGAGAGCCCGATTACGGCAAACTTCAAGGAAGGTTTGACCGTACTTGAGTACTTCATTTCGACTCACGGTGCCCGAAAGGGTCTGGCCGACACGGCGCTTAAAACTGCCGACGCCGGATACCTGACCCGCAGGCTGGTGGACGTGGCACAAGATGTCATCGTGCGCGAGTTCGACTGTGGAACTTTGCGCGGCATCCTGCTTGAAGAAGTTCAAGAAGGAGAAGAAGTCACAGAGCAGCTTCATGAACGAGTGATGGGACGTGTACTCGCCGACGATGTATTTGATCCGGTCACTAACGAGATGATTCTTCCCGCCAATTCACTTGTCCGGGAAGCCGAAGCGAACATACTGGCTAAAGCCGGTATCACGCGCCTCCGGATTCGTTCCGTCCTGACCTGTGAAAGTCCGCGCGGAATCTGTGCGCGCTGTTATGGCGTTAATCTCGCGACTGGCCGTATGGCGGATATGGGCGAGGCTGTCGGCGTCATGGCTGCTCAATCAGTCGGCGAGCCCGGCACGCAGCTTACACTTCGAACGTTCCACATCGGTGGTGCCGCCTCGCGTGATGTGTCCGAATCGCAGCGTATTGCCAAGAAGCCGGGTCGCGTGGTCTTCGAAAACGTGGACTTCATTCAGAGGGAAGACGGTACTCGGATCTCGATTCGCCGCAGTGCGACCATTAAGCTGCTCGATGAAAATAATCGGCAAGTTGCTCGCTACAAACTGCCTTACGGCGCGTATGTTTACGTGGAGGAAGGCGAAGTTGTGAAGGCCGGACACTTGCTCTTTGAGTGGGATCCTTATGCTGATTCAATTCTCGCTTCGAAGTCCGGCAAGCTGCATTTCATTGATATCAAGCAGGACCTGACTTTCCACGAAGACGTGGACGAAGCGACCGGTATGAAGCACAAAGTGATTATCGAGTCGCGCGATCGCAAGATGAATCCTCATATTCTCATCATTGATGAGGAGGGTAATCGCCTGGCAAATCACGTGCTGCCCATAGGCGCTCACTTGCTTGTTGAGGATGGAACTGCCGTGAAGATTGGTGATCCGCTCGCAAAGATGCCCCGCAAGTCGCAGGCAATTCGTGACATCACCGGCGGTCTGCCCCGTGTGACAGAGTTGTTTGAAGCACGCAAGCCAAAGGATCCGGCCATCGTCACCGAAATCGACGGCGTGGTTCGCTTCGGCGGCTTGAAGCGCGGTGTGCGTATCGTCACGGTTACGTCGGAAGACGGTTCAATGGTGAAAAACTATGCGATTCCATATGGAAAGCATATTCTCGTTCACGACCACGACCGCGTTTCGGCAGGTGAAAAGATCACTGAGGGTTCCGTGGCTCCGCAAGACATTCTTGCTATTCAGGGACCGAACCGGGTGCAGGAGTATCTCGCCAAGGAGATTCAGGAAGTCTATCGCTCACAGGGTGTGTCGATTAACGACAAGCATATCGAAGTCATCGTGAGACAGATGCTTCAAAAGGTGCGCATCGATGATCCGGGTGATACTCGCTATCTTGAAGGTGATCATGTCGATCGTATCAAGTTCACCCGAGAAAACGAGCAGCTTGTCACAAAAGTCGTGGTTGAAGAGAGCGGCGACTCGTCTTTGCGCATCGGACAGATTCTCGAGAAGAGCGAGTTTAACCGTATTAATCGGCAGATAAAACTCGAAAGCGGAAATCCCGCGAAATCCCGACCCGCCCGTCCTGCAACGTATTCGCCTGTCTTGCTGGGAATCACTCAAGCGAGTCTTTCAACGGACAGCTTCATTTCCGCAGCCAGCTTCCAGCAGACCACCAGCGTGCTGACTGATGCGGCAATTTCCAACAAGGTCGATTCTCTCTCCGGACTGAAGGAGAATGTCATTCTGGGTCACTTGATCCCTGCCGGTACGGGACTAAATCGTTACAGCAAATTGGTCGTTGTGCGTCCGCAGGACGAGGAGGAAGAGCTGGCACGGGATTTCCGGATTGAAATGTCCGAACTTATGCAAAGCCTTGAACGCAGAGCCGGAGGCTTAGAGGAGGACATGAGCGAACCTGCTTCTGAAGGCCAGAATCCAGTTATTCCACAGGAATAACTCTAAATATCTGTTTTCTTTACACCTCTGTTTGAATGTAGACTCCGGACGGCCTCCAAACCGTCCGGGGTCTGTTTTCCCGACACTTGACAATCCAGAGGTGGTTCATTACATTAGCCAATCTACGCATCAAATTTTCCTCTAAACGTGCCCACAATTCAACAACTCATCCGTTCCGGTCGGGAAGCTGTCCAATTTAAGTCGTCAGCACCGGCTCTGATGAACTGCCCGCAGCGCCGAGGCGTCTGCACTCGTGTCTATACGACCACCCCCAAGAAGCCTAATTCCGCGCTTCGAAAGGTGGCACGTGTGAAGTTGACCAACGGTGTTGTGGTAACGGCTTATATCCCCGGCGAAGGCCATAACCTGCAGGAACACTCCCTCGTGATGATTCGCGGCGGTCGTGTCAAGGACCTGCCGGGTGTCCGCTATCACATCATTCGAGGCATTCTGGATACTGCCGGTGTGGACGGAAGAAAGCAGGGACGTTCAAAGTATGGCACGAAGAAGAAAGCTGCCGTCCAGACCAAGGGCGCAAAGAAGAAGTAAAACGTAATTTCACATGCCTCGTCGTAAACGAATTGTCAAACGCGAAGTTCCGGCCGATCCCAAGTTTGGGTCAGTCCAAGTCGCTTCCTTTATTAACGGCCTGTTGCGCCGCGGCAAGCGTTCCGTTGCCGAACGCATGTTCTACGGCGCTTTTGATATCATTCAGACCAAGGCCAAGTCTGACCCGATGGAAATCTTCACCAAGGCGATGAAGAACGTCGCTCCGGTTGTTGAAGTAAAAAGCCGCCGCGTTGGTGGTGCCACCTATCAAGTTCCCGTCGAGGTCAATCCGTCGCGACGTCAGGCTCTTGCCGTTCGCTGGATTATCAATTATTCCAAGGCTCGCGGTGAAAAGACGATGGCCGAAAAGCTTGCCGGAGAAATGATTGCCGCCGCCAAGGGTGAAGGCAATTCCGTGAAAAAAAGAGATGATACGCATAAAATGGCGGAGGCTAATAAGGCTTTCGCTCATTTCCGCTGGTAAACTGCAATTTGTGAACAAGTCCTGTTAACGGTGAAATAAAAAGTGTCGAACGCTACCGCTACCGCTCCGAATACCAAAACTAATCCTGCCGCGGATCTGCTTGCCCGTACGCGCAATATCGGCATCATGGCCCATATTGACGCCGGCAAGACGACTACGACAGAACGTATTCTCTTCTATACTGGCCGCTTGCACCGCATGGGCGAAGTCCATGAAGGCGGCGCGACCATGGACTGGATGGAGCAGGAAAAGGAACGCGGAATCACAATTACGTCCGCCGCGACGACCTGCGAATGGCGCAGTCACCGTATTAACATCATTGATACCCCGGGACACGTTGACTTCACCGTCGAAGTTGAGCGCTCGCTGCGCGTCCTCGACGGAGCGGTTGCACTGTTCTGTGCCGTTGGTGGCGTCGAGCCGCAGTCCGAAACCGTGTGGCGTCAGGCGAACCGTTACAAGGTTCCCCGCATTTGCTTCGTCAACAAGATGGATCGTTCGGGCGCCGACTTCTTCCGCGCTGTGGATATGATCAAGACGCAGCTTCACGCCAACCCCGTGCCGATTACGATCCCCATGGGCTCTGCGGACATGTTTCAAGGCATCATTGACCTGATTTCCTTCAAGGCAATTGTGTGGGTGGAAGACTCACACGGAATGCACTTTGAGGAATACGATGTCCCCAAGGATATGTTCGATGTGGCAAATCACTGGCGCGAAAAACTGCTCGAATCCGTTGCAGAGTTCGATGATCACCTGCTCGAGAAGTTCCTTGCCGGCGAGCCCCTTCTGGCTGAAGAGATCATGGCGGCATTGCGCAAGGCCACGATTGCCCTGAAGTGCTTCCCGGTTTTGTGCGGAGCATCTTTCAAGAACAAGGGCGTCCAGCGCCTGCTTGATGCTATTGTCGATTTGCTTCCGTCACCGCTGGACAAAGGCTGTGTGGCGGGTACGAATCCCAATACCGAAGAAGAGATTACTCGCGATCCCAATCCGACGGAACCCTTCTCCGCTTTGGCCTTCAAAATCATGACCGACCCGTACGTCGGTCGGTTGACGTTTGTTCGGGTCTATGCGGGACGACTGGATGCCGGTTCTGCGATCTATAACTCTACCCGCGACAAGCGCGAACGCATTTCGCGTATCGTGCGCATGTTCGCCGACAAGCGCGAGGAAATGCAGTTTGTCGAAGCAGGCGACATTTGTGCGGTCGTGGGCCTTAAGGACGTGCGAACGGGTGATACCCTCTGTGATCCCAAGTCGCCCATTCTGCTCGAGAAGATGGAGTTCCCGACACCGGTGATCGAGATCGCAATAGAACCCAAGACTCGTGCGGATCAGGATAAGATTTCCGAATCCCTCGCCAGACTTGCCGAAGAAGATCCGACGTTCCATGTGAAGTTCAACGATGAAACCGGCCAAACCGTTATCGCCGGTATGGGCGAATTGCATCTGGAAATTCTCGTTGACCGCCTGATGCGCGAATTCAAGGTTGAGGCTGTGGTTGGTGCGCCTCAAGTTTCCTATAAGGAGTGTATCCGCAAGTCTTGTACTGTGAATCATAAGTTTGCCAAGCAGTCAGGCGGACGCGGTCAGTTTGCACATTGCGTTATCAATGTCGAACCGGGCCCTCCGGGAAGCGGTTTGACATTCGAGAACAAAATCGTCGGCGGTGCTATTCCCAAGGAGTACATCCCCGCGTTGCATAAGGGTATGGAAGACGCTATGAGCAACGGACCGCTTGCCGGGTTCCCTATCATGGACGTCAAGGTTGAACTGGTTGACGGTTCATATCACGAAGTTGACTCGAACGAAATGGCATTCAAAATTTGTGGCGGCATGGCGCTCAAGGAAGCGGTCAGCAAAGGCGATCCCGCGCTGATGGAGCCGATTATGAAGGTTGAAGTCGTTACGCCCGATTCCTACTTAGGTAATGTTGTTGGCGACATCAACTCCCGTCGCGGCCGGATACAGGATATGCATCCCCGCGCCGATGGTCAAGTCGTCAATGCGATGGTTCCTCTTTCGGAAATGTTCGGTTATGCGACCAGCCTGCGCTCATTGACTCAGGGACGGGCAATCTTCTCCATGTTGTTTGATCACTTCATGGAAGTGCCCAAGTCAATATCTGAAAAGATCCTCGAGAAGCGCTGACCTTACCGCCGATCCGCATAAAAACCCACCTCAGGTATGGCACAACAATCCTCAATCCGGATTCGGCTGAAAAGTTACGATCACAATCTGATCGACAAATCAACCGAAAAAATCATTCAGACGGCAAAGCAAACGGGCGCGGTAATCTCCGGTCCGATTCCCCTGCCAACGCGACGCAGCGTTTACACCGTAAACCGCTCGCCGCATTCTGACAAAAAATCACGTGAACAGTTTGAGACGCGCGTTCATAAGCGGCTCATCGACATCCATAACTCCTCGCCGCGGACCATTGATGCGCTGATTCGTATCGAGCTCCCCGCCGGCGTTGACATCGAGATTAAGACATGACAGGCCTGATTGGCAAAAAAGTGGGCATGACCCGGGTTTTCGATGAAAAAGGCACTGTTATACCGGTGACCGTTATCGAACTCGGCCCCAACCAGATTACCAATGTGCGCACCGTCGAAAAGCACGGCTATAATGCGCTGTGTCTTGGCTTCGGGCAGAAGCGCGACAAACTTGTGAAGTCCCCGCAAAAGGGACACTACAAGAGTCTCGGGATCACCGCGCCGCGAATTGAGCGCGAGTTTCGCGATATGTCCGTTGACGGCAAAAACGTTGGCGACTCGATAAGTTGCGATCTTTTCACCGCTGGTGAAAAGGTTCAGGTGGTCGGGACGTCCAAGGGACGCGGATTTGCCGGTGTTATTAAACGACACAAGTTCAACCGCCAAACGATGACTCACGGTACGCACGAGTTCTTCCGTCACGGCGGTTCGATTGGCTCTAACACGTTCCCGGGTAGGACGCTGCCAGGATTGCGCATGCCCGGGCGAATGGGTGCCGACAGAGTTACTGTTAAGAATCTGAAAGTAGTCCGTGTGGATGCTGAAGCCAATCTGATTATGATTGGCGGTGCCGTCCCCGGTCCGAATCACGGAATTGTTATCGTTGGGAAACAGTCCTGATGAATCTGAAAGTTTACAAAAAGGACGGCTCAGTCGGAAACGACACCGTAGAGTTGCCCGATAGCCTGCTGGCTCTCGAACCGAACGAACATGCCATTTGGCTTGCAGTTCGCGCTGAAGAGGCTGCTGGTCGACAAGGCACCCATAAGACAAAGAATCGCAAGTTTGTCCGAGGCGGTGGCCGCAAGCCTTTCAAGCAAAAAGGACGCGGTGTCGCTCGTCAGGGTACCAGCCGTTCCCCGCTGCATCCGGGCGGCGGTACAATCTTCGGTCCGATGCCGCACAAGTATTCTGTCGGCGTTCCGCAAAAGGTGAAGATGCTTGCTCGCCGAAGTGCGTTTGTATTGAAAGCCCGCGAAGATCGCGTGCGTGTCGTCGAGGATTTCAATATGGATTCTCCGAAGACCCGCGACATGGTGAACCTAATCTCCAAGTTGTCGTTGTCCGATCAAAAGATTCTGTTCTTGACACCGGACTTCAACGAAAATATCACGCGAAGTGTTCGCAACCTGCCTGGCGCCGGCGCTACCCGCGCCGCCGCGGCTTCTACTCGTGATCTGCACAACTGCTCGACGATTCTGATTCAGAAGAGCGCCGTGCCGGCATTGCTGAAAGGATTGACCAATGCTGCATAAGAGAAGCGTGCTCCGTAAACCGCTCCTGACCGAAAAGGTCGCCGCCGCTCAAGACGCACACAACCAGTATGCGTTTGAGGTTGACCCCAAAGCGAATAAGATCGAAATCAAGCGCGCGGTTGAGAAAAAATACACTGTTCATGTCGTCGGTGTGCAGACGATGAACGTTATGGGCAAGACCAAGCGGCTCGGCCGCTTTGAAGGTCGTCGTCCGAATTGGAAAAAAGCGATCGTCACCTTGAAAAAAGGTGAGTCCATCGAACTGGCGCAAAACGTCTAACAGTCCGATCTACCAATCATGCCGTTAAAGAAGTTTCGCCCCCTAACACCGTCACAGCGCTATCGCACGGTTCTCGTTCGCGAAGGCTTGTGGCAGGGTGAACCCGAGAAGAGCTTGCTCACCTCTCTGAATAAGACGGGTGGCCGTAATAATCTCGGCCGGGCTACCAATATCAACACAGGCGGCGGCCATAAGCGCCGGTACCGACTTGTGGATTTTCGCCGTAACAAGTTCGATGTTCCGGCCAAGGTCGAGCGCTTGGAGTACGATCCAAACCGCTCCGCCAACATCGCGCTGCTGTTCTACGCGGACGGCGAAAAGCGATACATCCTTGCTCCGGATGGCCTGAAGGTCGGTGACAAGATTTTGTCTTCCAGGAAGGAAGCTGACATTCGTGTCGGCAATGCGCTTCCGCTGAACAAAATTCCGTTGGCGACTTTCGTTCACAATGTCGAAATGAGAGTCGGCAAGGGTGGGCAGATTTCCCGCAGTGCCGGTTCGGCCTGCCAGCTGATGGCGGTTGACGATAAGTATGCGCTGCTGAAATTGCCCTCGGGTGAAGTCCGGCGCGTTCCCGCACAGTGTATGGCCACTATCGGACAGGTCGGAAATCTCGACCATGAAAGTGTTGTCTATGGAAAGGCCGGCCGCACTCGTTGGCTCGGTCGTCGCGGACATGTTCGCGGCGTTGTGAAGAACCCCGTGGACCATCCGATGGGTGGTGGTGAAGGTCGCAGCTCCGGCGGTCGCCATCCTTGTACCCCGTGGGGCAAAATTACCAAAGGTTTGAAGACGCGCAACCCGCGCAAAAAGTCAAATAGTCTAATCGTCCGTCGCCGTCGCGATAAGACGCAACTCGCTTAATCCCCTATGGCCCGTTCGCTTAAAAAAGGTCCGTACATCGATGCGCGTCTGGAAATGCGCATTCAGCAGATGAACGATCGCAACGAGAAGAAGGTTCTCAAGACCTGGTCACGCCGCAGTGTTATTTCCCCCGATTTCGTGGGGCACACGCTCGCCGTGCACAACGGGCGCAAGTTCCTGCCCGTGTATATCACCGAAAATATGGTGGGACATAAGCTCGGCGAGTTTGCACTGACTCGCACGTTTAAGGGGCACACGGAAAAGAAGGCGGAAACCACCGCCAAGAAGAAATAGGGCATAAGTGATGGAAGCACGTTGTGTCGCACGCTTTGTTCGCGTTACTCCCCGCAAGATGCGCCTGGTCGCTGACCTTGTTCGCGGAAAAAACGTCAACGAAGCAATCAATATTCTGAAATTCACGCCGCGTTCGGCTTCCGAACCGACTCTGAAGGCAATTCAGTCCGCTGTGGCAAACTATGCCCAGCTCCATGATGCGTCCTCCGCCGAAATTGATGCATTGTTCGTGCGCTCAATTTTCGCCGATGAAGGCCCCACTATGCACCGCTTTATGCCTCGGGCGCAAGGTCGTGCGACGCCGATTAAAAAGCGTATGTCGCATTTGACCGTCATCGTGGCTTCGCCGAAACCGGCGGAAGAGCCTGTCGTTGAAACCGCCCCGGCCGCTGAAGAGAAGCCCGCCAAGAAAAAAGCGGCAAAAAAAGTAGCTGTTAAAAAGACTGCGGCCAAGTCCGCGGCTAAAAAGTCCACGCCTCGCAAAAGTAAGTCGGAATAACCGTGGGTCAGAAAGTTCATCCGCTCGGCCTTCGCGTCGGTATCATCCGCACATGGAACAGTCATTGGTTCGATGAGCGCAATTTCGCCGACAAGCTTGAAGAAGACCTCTATCTCCGTAAGTATCTGATGCAGCGCCTCAAGGGTGCTTCTGTTTCCGGTGTCACTTTCGAACGCACGCCGAAAATGCTTACGCTCACCATTCGCACTGCGCGTCCCGGAATTGTCATCGGACGAAAAGGTGCCGAAGTGGACAAGCTCAAGGCTGAGCTCAAAAAGCTTACCAAGCGTGACGTTCAGGTGAATATCTATGAAATCAAGCGGCCTGAGCTGGAAGCCAAGCTTGTGGCTGACATGATCGCACAGCAGCTCGAAGGGCGCGTCTCATTCCGCCGTGCTATGAAGAAGGCGATTCAGACCACAATGCGTATGGGTGCCGAAGGCATCAAGGTGCTTGTGTCGGGACGTCTCGGCGGCGCGGAAATGTCGCGTACCGAAGGTTACAAGGAAGGCCGCACTCCTTTACACACGCTGCGCGCGGACATTGACTACGCACTGTCTGTCGCCCGCACAACTTACGGTACCATCGGCGTCAAAGTGTGGATCTGCCGCGGCGAAGTCATCGGCAAGGGCAAGGTGAATGGCCCCGGCGCTGAAGAACGTCATGAAGCAAGTGCTGAGAATTTCGGACGCGGTGATCGTGAGCATGGACGTGATCGTGACCACGGACGCGACCGCGGACGCGGTGACCGCCGCCAATCCAAATAGGTTAATTTGAAATGCTGACTCCAAAGCGACTAAAATTCCGCAAACAACAGCGCCGTCGCCGTAAAGGTTACGATTATTGCGGTTGCGACGTCTCCTTCGGCGAATATGGCCTGAAAGCCATGGACGACTGTTGGATGACGTCCCGGCAAATCGAGGCCGCTCGTATTGCGATGACGCGCCATATCAAGCGCGGCGGCAAAGTCTGGATCCGGATTTTTCCGGATAAGCCGGTCTCGAAGAAGCCCCTCGAAGTCCGTCAAGGTAAAGGCAAAGGTGCCACCGAGTTCTATGCCGCTGTGATTCGTCCCGGTCGCGTGCTGTTCGAAATCGAGGGCGTCAGCCGCGATCTCGCGCGCGAAGCTCTCCGGCTCGCCGCGCAGAAACTACCTATTAAAACCAAGTTTGTTGAACGGGAAGTCGTTCACTCATAAGTAACCATGGCTATCGGATCAGCAAAACCTACGAAAATGTTCGAGCTCAAAGAGCTGACGACGCTCGAGCTCAACAATCGTCTTAGAGAAGCCGAAGACAATCTCGAAGCTCTGCGCTTCCAGCTTGATGCCGGTCAACTTCCCAACACCGCGCGCGTTCGTGCCGTTCGCCGCGACATTGCCCGCATGAGGACCGTTCTCCGTGAACTGGAACTCGGTCTGCGTTCTGCAAAAGGTAAAGCGAAATGAGTGAGACTGCAATGACTTCAATTGCCGCCGAAGATCGCGGCTTGCGCAAGACCCGCGTTGGCGTCGTGGTCTCCAACAAAATGCAAAAGACGATCGTCGTGAAAGTTGAACGACGCGTTAAGCATCCCCTGTTCGGCAAGTATATCAAGCTCTCAAAAAAATTCATGGCCGAAGACAGCCAGAATGAGTGCAACATCGGCGATAAGGTGAGGATTATGGAAACCCGCCCGCTGTCGAAGCTCAAACGCTGGCGCTTGGTCGAAATCATTGAGAAAAAGAAGTAAGCCATGATTCAGGAATATACAATTCTCAATGTCGCCGATAACACCGGCGCAAAGAAAGTCCGTTGCTTCCGCATCTACGGCGGTACCGGACGCCGTTCAGCATCCGTCGGCGATATTATCATGGTCTCCGTGCGAACTGCCATCCCCAATTCCAATATGAAAAAAGGGGCAAAAGCTCGTGCTGTTATCGTGCGCACATCCAAAGAAGTCCGCCGCCCGGACGGTTCGTACATCCGCTTCGATGAAAATGCGGCTGTGCTGATTAATAAGGACAACGAGCCGATCGGCACCCGTATCTTTGGACCTGTCGCGCGCGAATTGCGCGACAAGCAGTTTATGAAGATTGTGTCCCTCGCACCCGAGGTGATCTAAGGAATTGCTATGAAAATCCGTAAGAATGACATGGTGCAAGTCACCGCCGGAAACGACCGTGGTAAACGCGGAAAAGTCCTGAAGGTTTTTCCCGAAAAGCAGCGGGTCGTTGTTGAAGGCGTGAACTTTATTCTGCGCCATACGAAACCTAATCAGCAGAATCAGCAGGGCGGTATCGTCAAGCGCGAAGGCCCGATTCATGTATCCAATGTTATGCTGATTGATCCCAAGAGTGGTAAACCGACTCGAGTGGGGCATAGTGTTCTCAACACTGCCGAAGGCACCAAGCGTGTGCGCGTCGCGCGAGTCTCTAACGAAATGATTCCTGAATAATGGCTGAGAAGGCTAAACCAAAAGGCGGCGGAGCGCCGCAGGGCAAGCAGCAGCCCGCCAAAAGTGGAAAAGGCGGCGGCATGAACGTCGCAGGTGAACGTCCTGCGCTGCCGAAAGGTTACGTACCCCGCCTGGTAAAGCATTATAGCGACAATGTCGTTCCCGGTTTGACGAAGACCTTCGGATATACCAATCCGATGGAACTTCCCAGATTGCAGAAAATCACGATCAATATCGGTTGCGGTGATGCGACCCAGAATCCAAGAGTTGTCGAGACGATAGTCAAAGAGCTGGCTATGATAACCGGACAAAAGCCGGCAGTAGCCAAGGCGCGCAAGTCCGTCTCAAATTTCAAGCTTCGGGAAGGCATGCCCGTCGGTGTCTTTGTCACCCTTCGCCGCACCGTCATGTGGGAGTTTCTCGATCGGTTCATCTCGCTTGCCACTCCCCGTATTCGCGACTTTCGCGGCTTGCCCGATCGCGGTTTCGACGGACGCGGCAACTTCTCGCTCGGACTGAAGGAACAAATTCTGTTTCCTGAAATTGACCTCGACAAGGTCGAAAAGATTCGCGGCATGGACATCACGTTTGTAACGAGCGCCAAGTCCGATAAGGAGGCCTACGAACTCCTGAAACAGCTTGGCTTGCCTTTCCGCAAACGAGAAGATAAGAAAGTCGCCGCCGCGGCATAACCTTACACAGACGATACTATGGCTAAAGCCTGCATGATCGCGAAAGCGAAGAAAACACCGAAGTTCAAGGTGCGCGCCTACACCCGCTGCCGAAAGTGCGGTCGTCCGCGCGCCGTTTATCGGAAGTTCGGCCTCTGCCGCCTCTGCTTCCGTGATCTCGCTCACGCCGGTGATATTCCGGGTGTTGTTAAGTCAAGTTGGTAAGCACGTAATAAAACCATGCCGACAACCGATCCGATTGCCGATTTTCTGACCCGCGTTCGCAATGCGATTAACGCACGCAAAACGCATGTGGACATCCCGTTCTCCAAGATCAAGCATGATCTGGCGCGTGTCCTGCTCGAGGCCTATTACATCCGCGACTTTGTGCATGTTGACGAAGGTCCGCAAGGATTCATTCGTGTTTACCTCAAATACACGAATGGTAAGCCCGCTATTCAAGGCCTGCGCCGTGTTTCAACGCCCGGCCTCAGGCGATATGTAAACCAGCACGAAATTCCGCGTGTCTTAAACGGATTGGGAACCGCGATTCTCACCACCCCAAGAGGTCTGCTGACGGGCAATCAAGCCCGCCGCGCAGGTGTCGGCGGCGAAATTCTCGCCGAAATCTGGTAATCTAAAGCTTACGGAGAAGAGAAGTGTCACGCGTCGGTCGTGCCCCCATTAAATTGCCTAAGGGCGTTGAAGTGAAAGTGAACGGTTCTGATGTGTCCGTAAAAGGACCGAAGGGCCAGCTTTCGCGCACGTTCCATCAGGACATAGAAATCAAGTTCGAGGACGGAACGTTGACCTGTCATCGTCCGTCCGATATGAAAGCTCACCGCCAGCTCCACGGCCTCACCCGCGCACTCTTGAACAATATGGTAACGGGCGTGACTGAAGGCTTCAAAAAAGAGCTGCAGATTGTCGGTGTCGGTTTCAAAGTCGAACCCAAGAAGCGCGGTATCCTCCTGAACGTCGGATACAGCCATCCTGTTTTTGTCACTATGCCGGCCGAAGTCAAGGCCGAAGTGACCAGCCCGACAACGATCGTTATCACCGGAAACGACCGCGAAATGGTCGGCCAAGTCGCCGCGACGATTCGCTCCGTTCGTAAACCTGAACCCTACAAGGGCAAAGGCATTATGTACGTCGGCGAGCGAATCCATCGTAAAGCTGGTAAGACCGGTAAGTAAGTTACAAATCATACTGTAGTATATCGGTTCCTTCCGTGTCCAGAAAAATCGCCATTCGTAAACGCGCACGCGTGCGCCGCAAACTTCACATTCGCAAGGTCGTGAACGGCACTGCCGCTCGCCCGCGCATGGTCATCTATCGAAGCGTCGCGCATATGTATGCTCAACTCGTTGATGATGTTGCCGGACAGACCCTGCTCGGAGTGTCATCACTTTCACCCGATCTGAAAGGCCAGTTGCAGGGCAAAAATCCCACGCAAGTTGCCGAACTCGTCGGTGACCTTTGCGCCCGCAAAGCGCGAGAAAAATCTATTGAAGCGGTTGTCTTTGACCGCAATGGTTTCCCCTATCATGGCCGCGTCAAAGCTGTGGCCGAAGGCGCGCGCAAGGGCGGCCTGAAATTCTAATCTCAATTCAAGAGTAGATGAACGGCAATAATCCACGCCGCGGCCGCGACCGCGATGACCGTCCGGCTGAATACTCCGGCGGCGAATCTCTTCTCGAAAAACTCGTTGCGGTAAACCGCGTTGCCAAAGTCGTCAAGGGCGGCCGCAATTTCTCTTTTAACGCCATCGTCATCGTTGGTGACGGGCATGGCCGCGCCGGCTTCGGACTGGGCAAGGCAAATGAAGTTGCCGATGCTATCCGCAAAGGCACCGAAGCAGCCAAGCGGGCGATGAAGCGTTACCCGATTCTGGGACAAACTCTGCCCCATGCAACCCGCGGAAAATTCGGCGCGGGCAAGGTTTTTCTCCGCCCCGCGTCCGCCGGTACCGGCGTGATTGCCGGCGGATCCGTCCGCATGGTCATGGAGTGCCTCGGCGTTCGCGACGTGTTGACAAAAGTCGAAGGTACGAATAATCCGCATAATGTTGTTAAAGCGGTGTTCCGTGCTCTGGAAGAAATGAACGATGCGCGTATGGTGGCTACCCGCCGCGGCATCACTGTCAAGGAAGTTTTCACTCTCTAAGCTTAATGGCCTGCCCGAACCCGCTTCGGGCCAAGCTTTAATTTACTATCGCATCATGGCAAAGCTCGAAGTAACCTTAGTCCGCAGCACTGCAACACGACCGTATTTTCACCGGAAAATCGTTGCCGCTCTCGGATTTCATCGTTTGCACGAAACGCGCGTGCTTCCTGACAATGCCGCGACGCGTGGCATGATCGCTAAAATTCCGCACATGCTCGAGTGGAAGGAAGTCAAGGAAGGAGCGTCACGCTAATGGGTATGCACAAACTTACCCCGGCACCAGGCTCGACGCAAACCAAAAAGCGTCTCGGCCGCGGCCCGGGTTCCGGTACCGGCGGCACTGCGGGTCGTGGTGAAAAAGGATATTATTCCCGCTCCGGCTCCGTTGTCAAGCGCGGCTTCGAAGGCGGTCAAATGCCGCTTCATCGCCGTCTGCCGAAACGTGGTTTCACAAATGTCTGGGCTGAAGAATGCGAAGTTGTCAATCTTCGTGATCTGAAGAAATTGCCGGACACTACTGTTACACCGGAGTCGCTGAAGAAAGCCGGTTTGATTCGATACGCCGATTCTGCTGTAAAAATCCTGGCCATGGGCGACGCAGACCGTGCCTATCAGGTCGAAATGTGTTCTGTGTCTGAAGCGGCCGCCCAGAAGATTAACGCCGCCGGCGGCAAAGTGACGACCGCCTGATGCTAGATCGTTTCGCAAACATCTTCAAAATCCCTGAGCTGCGTGACCGTATTCTGTTTACGCTGCTCATTTTGCTCGTGTACCGCATCGGCGGGCACGTTCCGCTGGCCGGAATTAATGCCAGCGCATTGGGCGAATTCATGGATGCCAACCGCACAACACTGTTCGGCCTCTATGATATGTTTGTCGGCGGCGCCTTCGAGCGTGCCACCGTTTTCGCCCTCGGCATCATGCCGTATATCTCCGCTTCAATTATCTTCCAGCTTATGGGCACGGTTGTGCCGTACTTCCAGAAGCTGCAGAAGGAAGGCGAAGAAGGCCGTAAGAAGATCACCCAGTTGACCCGTTACGGCACAGTGATTCTGGCCGCAATGCAGGCCGGTGGTGTGTCCATCTTCCTTGAACGGCTGGTGTCGCCGACCGGAAATGCGGTTGTGCCCAATCCGGGTCTCGGGTTTAATCTCTTGACCATGATTACGCTCGCAGCCGGTACCACGTTTATTATGTGGCTTGGCGAGCAAATTACGGAGCGCGGAATCGGAAACGGTATTTCTTTGATCATTCTTGTCGGTATCGTGAACACGTTGCCTCAAGCTGTTATCGAAGAATATCAGATGGTCTCAACTGGGCAACGCCATATCGCAATGGAAGCGCTGTTCCTGGTCATGCTGTTTGCCGTGACTGCGTTCGTTGTCGTGCTGACACAGGGTATGCGAAAGATACCCGTGCAATACGCCAAGCGCAATGTCGGAAGAAAGCAGTACGGCGGTGTCTCGACCCACATCCCGCTTCGTGTGAACTCGGCCGGAGTGATGCCGATCATTTTCGCACAGTCCATCATGTTCATTCCATCCTCCATTGCCACTTTCCTGCCGGAAGGCGGATTTAGGGATGCGATTGCAAATGCGTTCGGCGTTGAGAGTTTTGTCTATTCCACCCTGACGTTTGTCCTGATTGTCTTCTTTACATACTTCTACACCGCGATTATTCTGAATCCCGTGGATCTGGCCGACAACATGAAGAAGAATGGCGGCTTCATTCCGGGAATTCGACCGGGTAAACAGACGTCCGATTTCATAGACAACATTCTGTCAAAAGTTACTCTCCCCGGCGCGATTGCACTCGGAATTATAGCCATGCTGCCGACGATCTTTATTCGCCAATTCGGAGTGTCATACAACGTGGCCCAGTTTTTTGGCGGCACAGGACTTTTGATTATCGTCGGTGTCGCCCTCGATACACTTCAACAGATCGAATCGCATCTTGTCATGCGCCATTACGACGGATTGATGAAATCCGGACGAATCCGCGGCCGCCGCAGAATGTAATCGTTTGAACCATGTGTCCGCTGATGTCCGTAAGCCGCTATTCGATTGTTCTGCTTGGTGCGGTTGGAGTAGGGAAGGGAACTCAGGCGAAAAAGCTCGTCGATGCGCTTAAGGTGCCGCAGATCAGCACAGGCGACATTCTCAGAGCGGAAGTGCAGGCGCAGACCGAGTTGGGTAAGCAGGTCCAGGAAATTATGGGCCGCGGCGAATTGGTTGCCGATGATCTTTTGATTGAGCTGGTCCGTTCTCGTTTGAAGAAACCGGACACTGCTCGTGGGGCGATCTACGATGGTTTTCCGCGGACGGTTCCGCAGGCTGATGCCCTCGAACACCTGCTCGCTGAAGAAGGACTTCCGACACCGCTCGTTATCTCAATTGAGGTTCCCGACGAGGAAATCGTTGGGCGGTTGGCATCCCGCAGGGTTTGCCTGAACTGTGGCGCGACGTTCAATCTGACAACGGACGAATCCGCTATTCTGTCTCACAAATGTCCGGATGGCAAGCCTGCCATGATTGTCCAGCGCGACGATGATAAACCCGAAACAGTGCATAAACGGCTTCAGGTTTACCGCGAAAAGACCGCGCCGCTCCTTGATTACTACAAGCGTAAACGCGCCCTGAAGACAGTCTCCGGTGTGGGCACGGCGAATGAAGTCTTTGCCCGTGTGCTGATTGAGTTGGACGGTTCAGTCGAATGATTCATATCAAATCGGACGCAGAGATTCGTCTGATGCGAAAGGCCGGTCATATTCTGGCCTCTGCTTTTGAAGCCGCTGCCCCCTTAATGATCGCCGGGACAAACGCGGATGATGTAGACCGGGTTGTCGAAGAGACCATTCGCTCGATGGGCGGCATTCCGGCATTCAAGAACCATCCGAACGGCGATGGCGTGAGATTTCCTTATTCAGTGTGCTTCTCGATTAATGAAGAAGTTGTGCACGGAATGCCGAAAGGCCGAAGAATTGAAAACGGCCAGATTATCGGACTTGATTTGGGCGTCATTTACGAAGGCTACTACGCCGATAGTGCCCGTACCTTTGCAATCGGTAAAGTCAGCGAGCGTGAACAAGAGCTGATTCGAGTTACCAAAGAGTGTCTCGACAAAGGCATTGAGCAGGCCCGCGCAGGCTGCAGAGTCTCGAACATCGGTCACGTTATCCAAACTCACGCGGAATCACACGGCTTCTCGGTTATTCGTGAATTGGTCGGTCATGGAATCGGACGCAGCTTGTGGGAAGATCCGCAAGTGCCCAACTACGGTGTTCCGGGGAAGGGTCCTGTGCTAAGAAAAAATATGGTTATAGCGATCGAACCGATGATTGCCATGGGACGTCCGGAAGTTGACATGATCGGTGATTGGGATGTCCTGACTCGTGATCGCAAACCCGCTGCCCACTTCGAACACACAATCGTCATTTCGGACGGGCCTGCGGATATTTTGACCGTCTTATAATTTCAGAGGTTTTGTATTTCCAAAGAACAGTCCATTAAGGTTGACGGCGTGATTGAGGAGTGTCTGCCAAATGCTACGTTCAGAGTTGTACTCGAGAACGGCCACAAAGTCCTCTGTCACATTTCGGGCAAAATGCGCATGCATTTTATTAAAATTCTGCCCGGCGACAAGGTCACCGTGGAACTGTCCCCTTATGACCTCAGCCGCGGCCGCATTACGTACCGTTACAAGTAAACATCAAGAGCTTTGCGATAACGACTATGAAAGTCCGTACTTCCGTTAAGAGAATCTGCGAACACTGCAAGATTGTCCGCCGTCGGGGCAGAGTCTTTGTTGTGTGCTCGCGTACCAAAAAACATAAGCAGCGTCAGGGTTAACACCCCCGCGGTAACACAGGCAATTAGACAATGGCTCGTTTTGCTGGCGTAGATATCCCGCGCGATAAGCGCATCGAAATCGCCCTAACTTACATCTTCGGCATCGGTCGCCCGACGTCGCAGCGTATCCTCTCCCAGTGCAACATCAACTGGAACAAGCGCACCCACGAACTCAATGACGACGAACTTGCCGCCATCCGCGCGCAAATCGCCGAAATGAAGCTCGAAGGTCCGCTGCGCAGCGAAATCCAGCTCAATATCAAGAGACTGATGGACGTCGGCTGCTATCGCGGTCTCAGGCATCGCAAAGGCCTCCCCGTCCGCGGTCAAAATACGAAAAACAACTCCCGCACGCGTAAAGGCCGCAAGAAAAACTTGATGGTCAAGAAAAAGGGCAAATAAGTTTTAATCTCTGCGTTCGCGCAGGTTGATCGTTTTGTAACGGAGAATTCACTTGGCTACTTCCAAGAAAAAAGGTAAGCGCAAAAAAGAACGTGTCGAGGACACCGGCGTCGTCCACGTCAAGTCATCGTTCAATAATACGCTGATCACGATTACCGACAACTACGGCAATACCATCTCGTGGGCCTCCGCCGGGAAAATGGGACTCAAAGGATCGCGTAAAAACACGCCGTTCGCTGCGCAGCTTGCCGCTGACAATGCCGCCAAGGCTGCCATGGCTCTGGGACTGAAAAAAGTCTCCATCGAAGTCCGAGGTCCCGGTGGTGGACGCGATGGTGCCGTTCGCGCAATCGCCGCTTCCGGCTTGGCAATTCAGACCATTAAGGACGTCACTCCGCTGCCGCACAATGGCTGCCGGCCGGAAAAAGCGCGCCGCGTGTAACTGTCTCTTTCGGATTTTAGTAAACCAAATATACTCCCCAATCTATGGCAAGATATCGCGGTCCATCGGACAAGATTTGTCGAAGAGTCGGCGCCCAACTCTATCTAAAGGGTCAGCGTGTCCGCAACGGCAAATCCGCGTTTGACAAGAAGGGTTATCCCCCGGGTATGCACGGTCGCGGACGACGGAACAAAGTCTCCGAATACGGCCGTCAGCTGCTCGAAAAACAGAAAATTCGCGAATCATACGGCCTGCTTGAAAGGCAGTTCCATCGCTTCTTCACTGTCGCTCAGCGTCAAAAAGGCGTTACCGGTGAAAACCTCATGGGAATGCTTGAAAGCCGCCTTGATAACGTCGTCTATCGCCTTGGCTTTGCGTCCACGCGCCGCCAGGCTCGACAGCTCGTCGTCCATTCGCATTTCATGGTCAATGGCAAAAAAGTCAACATCCCATCGTATATCCTCAAGGCGAATGACCGCATCAAAGTCCGTGAACGCTCCCGCAAAATGGAAGTCATTCACGCCTCAATGCAGCTCGCCGCGCACGGCAGAATGATGCCGAATCTGGAGGTCGATCGCGCTAAAATGGAAGGTCTTTTCCTGGGACCGCCCGCGCGCAACGACATCCCATTCGAAGCCAACGAACAGTTGGTCGTCGAACTCTACTCGCGTTAATTTCACCTCGAGGAGACCCATGAACGGTTTGAACTTCCAAATGCCGGAAGCGGTGGAAATTGATGAATCTACCCATACTGATACCTATGGCAAATTCATCGTCCAACCCCTTGAACGTGGCTATGGAGTCACCATCGGCAATAGCCTTCGCCGTGTTCTGATTTCAACCCTGCAAGGCGCCGCTATCGTCACGATTAAGATTGACGGTGTGCTGCACGAATTCTCCACTATCCCCGGCGTCTCCGAAGATGTGACGGAGATGATCTTGAACCTCAAGGGCGTGCGCTTCAAGCTGCTCAACAAAAAGCCCGATAAGATCTTTGTCCAGCTAAAAGGCCCGAAAGAGTTCACGGCGCGCGATCTGCAGATCGGCAATAACGATTTTGAAATTCTGAATCCCGATCACCTGATCGCCACGCTCAACAGCGAAGCAGAACTCAAAATGGAATTGTCCATCAAGAAGGGCAGAGGCTACGTGCCTGCCGAGGAAAACCGCCCCTCTGATGCGCCTATCGGCACGATTCCGCTCGATGCCATCTATTCGCCGATTCGCAACGTCACCTATACAATCGAGAACACCCGTGTCGGACAGAGAACGGACTATGAAAAGTTGATTCTCGAAATCTGGACCGACGGTTCTATTACGCCGGAAGACGCCCTCTCAAATGCTGGTCGAGTTCTCCGAGATCATATTCAACTCTTCATCAGCTTCGACATGAAGCCTGAAAAAGAGGATGACGAGGACATCGATGAAGAGACGCTCCAGATTCGCAAACTGCTGCGCAAACCCGTTGAAGACCTTGAACTTTCCGTGCGCAGCGCCAATTGCTTGAAAGAAGCAAAGATTCGCACGATTGCTGACCTTGTGCGCCGTGATGAAAACGAAATGCTCCGCTTCAAAAACTTCGGCCGCAAGTCCCTCGTCGAATTGAATGAAATTCTGAAAACAAAGTCCCTGCACTTCGGCATGGACGTCGAAAAGTATCTTTCTGTGGATTACGATAAGAAATGAGACACCTGAATAAAGGACGTCAGCTCTCTCGCTCGTCCAGTCACAAAAAGGCCCTGATGATTAACTTGGCTCAAGACCTGATTGAGCACAAGCGCATCAAGACGACTTTGGGTAAGGCAAAGGAACTCCGCCCGTTTGTCGAACCGCTGATTACGAAGGCGAAAACAGACACCCTGGCCTCCCGACGCGATGTTGCTCGTTTCTTCAGCAAGCCCGCCGTGATGCAAACGCTCTTTAGCGAAGTCGGTCCCAAGAATGTCGACCGCCCTGGCGGCTACACCCGCGTCATAAAGCTCGGTGTCCGTGTTGGCGATGCTGCTCCCATGGCCATCATCGAACTGGTCGGATACGAAGGCGTCCAGGCCGCTCCTGCACCTGCCGCCGACGACAAAAAGGCCGCTGCCAAGAGCACTCCTAAAAAGGCCGCCAAAAAAGCCAAGAAGGCCGCGGCATAGCCTCGCCTTAATACTGCTTCAGAGCGCCGTCCGAATTGCCGGGCGGCGTTTTTCTTGTTTCTCAAACATTTAATCAAGATTGAATGCGAATCGGATAAGATCAGTCGAGATTTACTTCCCTCATATTCTTGTTGACTACGTCTCAGCTTGAGCATACATTGATCGGTGGAACTTCCACTTCATGAAAAAGAGGCTGACATGAAAAAGCTTCAACTCATTGCTCCTCTGGCCATTCTGCTTCTCTTTGCTTCAACCGGAAATGCGCAATTTAATGCAATTCTCTACAACCTGACACCATTGACCGACTTATGTACGGCTGGAAATCCATTGCCGTCCTCGTGTCTTGTCGCGATCTACTGGGATAATGATGCCAACGGACCTGACACAGATGACCCGCAACCGCCTGTCGGCGATTGCTACGCCTGCGCGAACTACGTTTCATTCCCGTTAAACGGTGAGGAAATGCTTGGAATCCCGGGCACGTTCATGACTGATCCGGCGTTCACTATCGTCACAACTACTCCGAATCCTTCGCGCTATTACTTGAGAGTGAATTGCAACGCAGCCCTGTTGTGGACATCCCGGGTTTTTACAATTCAGAATGGATTGAACGAGTACGATCTGTCCGAAGGCTGGTCGTGTTTACAGCTGGATGATCCTTGTGACAACTACTTTAATATCAGTTATGAAGATATGACGCAGGATCCGAACAATCATCGCCACTATACCTATTCCGCCTGCATCGAGTTCTGTGCCGATCAACCTGCGTACCTCCACAGTTTTGATTTTCCGCTTGGGGGTGGCGGCGGCATTGCGACTCTAACGCCCGGGTGTGGTACGGAAAGCCCGTGTAATTCGGACGAGAACTTGACATATGCCTATCCACTCTGGGAAAACGGCACCAACACAGTTATGCTGCATGACTACAGCTGGGATACGTGGATTCCGATGGAGTCGCCTGTTTCAGGTTGGGCGTGCATGTACATTGACATTGTTCTGCCCGTTTCGCAAGGCTCATTTGATGCAATCGCCGGCGATGAACGAGTCAGCTTGAATTGGAACACCTTGGCCGAAACGGCTGTTGATTATTTCGTCATCAGCAGACAATCCGGGTTTGCCCCCGCATTTATTCCTGTTGCTGAAATTCCCGCCGAGAATTCACCAAGCGGCGCTTCGTATTCATTCGTTGACCGTAATGTGACCAACGGAGAGACCTACATTTATCGTCTGAAAACGGTTAACATCGATGGCTCTATCCAGGAGTGGGGTGTGGAGGTAACTGCTACTCCGCACGCCGAAATAATCACAGAATACGCGCTTCACCAAAACTATCCGAATCCGTTTAATCCGGCGACTCGTATCGAATTCGACGTACTCGAAGATAACCCGGTTACTCTGCAGGTGTTCAATGTCAACGGGAGGCTCGTTGCCACTCCGGTGAATGGAAATTATCCGGCGGGACGACACACGATAACTCTTGACGCTGCCGGCCTCTCCGCCGGTGTGTATTTCTACACCGTTCGTATTGGTGACGACTTTACAAGTACACGAAAAATGCTGCTGCTCAAGTAGCATCCTCCTCCTTTCCAAAAAAAGAGCCGCTCGAGAGAGCGGCTCTTTTGTCAAGTCTGTGTGCTGATTCGTCGGTTATCCCATCCCGCCGGGCCGGTCATACCAACACCATCCGTTGTCCAGGTCTATCCAGAATGTCGCGCCGTTCTCAAATACAAGTTCAGCATAGCGCGTCCCGTCAAAATAAATCTCGAACGAGAACAGCACCGATTGCTCGAAATCACGTCCCGGATTCGTATGTGTGTTGATCCAAACTCCCTGCACGCTGATCGTCCCGTCCAGCGGATAAGGGTGCTCTTCGCGATCATTGTGTATTTGTAAGTCCGTCACCGTCCAATCGTAATGGGACTCGAACGTGCGGACATTCTGCCGGAACCGCGACCGGAATTCTCCCTCAACGTTCCGGTCTCCGTTGCCGTTTATGTACTTTATCTCATCCGTTAGCAGCAATCCCGTAATGTCCAGTGTGTCCGCATGGGACACCGTTACCGAACGATTGCCGCTCACACTCTCCCGCGTTCCCTCAACCGTCAGTGTCTGCACCATCCGCGCCGTGACACCCGGTATATAAAACTCCGACCAAATATCGTTCACATCGTAGAAATCACGGATGCGAACCATTGTGAATCCGCCGTGCTCAACCGTCAGCGTGTCATCCAGCGCCCTTGTTCCTGTGCGGTCTGTCAGCGTCGTCCCGCCGTCATGCCACATTCCCAGCATACCTTCTTCCTCGCCCGCTAAGGCCGTTCCGAAATCCTCGGCGATATCTTCCCTGTCCTCATCGGTCGGCTGGGCGTACATCGCGTTTCCGCCGTCACTGTCTGAACAACCCACTGCGTACAGTAGAAATAGGCTGGACATCAACAGCATCATCTTCATGCGTGTGCTTAACATCTTCATCCTTGGTCTCCCGTTTTGGTTTCTTTGAATCGTTCTCCTGAAAAAGAGCGGTCTTCGAAATTAATCCGGTTCATCATACATCATAGCATTTGATAGTTAAACTATATCCAGAATTTACCGGTTCCATTTTTAATTAAACTATTGATTTATATATCTATAAATACATCGGCTGCCTCCTGCAACTGGGTGGGAACCTGCTAACATCTCCGGAGTTAAATTATCAAATCCCCTTGAACAAATTTTCTAAAAACGAGTTGACTTTTTAGTTTTCCTGTTGTATCTTAACCCCTGAACAGACGTTCATTCCGGCCCAGTCCTCGGCCGGATTTCTTTGACAGACAACTTGAACAGATGTTTAGGTTAAGATGAACGATACCGAACTCCTTGATCCTATAGAAGTTATTGCCCTCTTCCAGCATGGTAAGTTAACTCCGCTCAAATTCCGCTGGCGCGAGCGCGTATATAAAGTCTTCCGCATCAACGGATGCTGGAAGCAAAAGGACGGAACCGCCCTCTACTACTATTTCTCCGTCTGCTGTGACGGCCCTGAGGTCTATGAACTGTCCTTCAATAACGAATCCCAAGCCTGGCGCATGGAGCGCCTCAGACATCAGTCCTAATATCTTCTGTGGTGGTGCCGCGAGTGCCGCCTGTAACCGGACTAAATCATGAGTAAAACCATCTTTCACCTCGACCTCGATCAGTTTTTTGCGGCGGTCGAGATCCGCGACAACCCCAATCTGCGCGGCAAACCCTTACTGGTCGGCGGTACCCCCTCCGGTCGCGGTGTGGTCACGACTGCGTCCTATGAGGCTCGCAAGTTCGGCGTCCGCTCCGGTATGCCTATGCATGAAGCCTTGCAGCTTTGTCCCCATGCCATCTGTGTCCGGTCCGATACCAGTCGCTACGTGGACGCGTCCCGGCGTGTGCGGGATATTCTGATTGACTACACCGATCGCGTTGAGTTTATCTCGATCGATGAGGCCGCGCTTGATGTGACCGACGTTGTATGGCACTGGCCGAGTGTCAGCGCGCTTGCCAATGAAATTCAAAATCGTATCGAACGCGAAGTCGGCATCACCGCGTCCATCGGAGCCGGCGCCTCCCGATGTGTCGCCAAGCTCGCCAGCGGTATGCACAAACCCCGCGGGTTCACTCACATTCCGCCATCGAAAATCGCTGAAATCATGGGCCCGCTTCCCGTTGAAGAAATGAACGGTGTCGGTCCCGCAACCCGGCATGTCCTGAACGGACTCGGCATTCGCACACTCGGAGACTTGGCCATCTATCCAACCGATGTGCTGCGCAACAAGCTTGGCTCACGCGGACCGGAGTTGCAGCTCCTCGCCCGCGGTGGAGGTAACAGCACCGTTCTCCGTGCCGAAGACCTGCCGCCCGAAAAATCCATGAGCCACGAGACCACCTTCTTTGAAGACCAGACGAATCCCGATGCGATTCTCGGGCGGATGCTCCTGCTCTGTGAAAAGGTCGCCCGCCGACTCCGGACTGCCCGTTTGACCGGCCGCGTCGTCACCGTGAAGATTCGCTACAAAGGGTTTGACACCGTCCATCAGCAAAAAAAGCTCGCCCGCTTCGTGCATATGGAAACCGATATCTTCATTGCCGCCAAAATAATCTTCGAACAAATTTATGATTCATCGCGGCCTGTCCGGTTGATCGGTGTGGACGTGTCGCAGTTGGTGCCCATGGGACGAGTGCTTCAGCAGGAACTTTTCGCGCCGCGGCAGGACAAGGAGGCGCTGACACACGCCTGTGACGATATCAAGGAGCGCTTTGGCGCCAATTTGATCGGTTATGCCGGAAACATGATGGGACCTAAAGATCGCTTTCACACGGCTCGGCGGGGTCGGCAATTCGGTTCCATTTCGTTTCGCTATGAAGGGATGAACGGACGATGACTTAGGATGACAGGTTCGAGAACAGGATGAACCAATGCGGTCCGGACGTGTTACTTGGCAGATGCGACCGGGCCGCGACCAAAACTCAAACTCCCGGTGTGCGGCACCGGGAGTTTTGTCTCTGTCTCCACAAAAATCTGGAGCGGATTTAGGGGGAAGTGGCGGCCGCTCGATTTCACCGAGCAGGGGGTAAGCGAAGAGCGATTCACCACCGCAAACCGTTCGCTCGCCACTCCGGGGCACCCGCAGTGGGTGGGGCCGCGAGAAGGTCAAATAATCCGACGACAGGACGGATTTCAAAAAAAGCAAACTTTATTAATCTAAGCGTGACGAAAGTGCACCAGCAGTTAAGCATAATGTCAAGCCAACTAAAGTACCAATCGCTCCCACCATAAGTGTCACGGAATTATTTACTAATGAAGGATAAATGATAAGGACGACCAACCAAACTATGGTTAGGGCCGAAATTGCTGAAACGACGAGACGTGTCTTTGCAAGGCCTATCTTTCCCGAAATAGCAAGCGCGACTATTAGAACAATGTAAACATAGTATTGCCACTGAGCCTCCTCCCACGTTATACCACCGCGAAAACCCTTCTTAGACCACGTTAATATCCTAAAAGCACTCCATTTGGTCCCCCAAAATTTCACCCAAGGCAGAAAGAAGCACACGGTTATAACAAGGATCCCAATACTCAATAATGCTTTTGGAATGGGATTTTGAGGCTTCAAATACATATTTCACTTCAGTTAAGGGTGTTTCGAACACGGAAATTGTTGATTGAGAATCAGACCGATGTTTTCGGTTTTACGACAAATTAGTCTCCCCCAGGCAATTCAGAAACTCATTCCCTAAGCACAACTACTACCAGATGTATTTACCGGTTATCTAACGACTTCTTGAAAATCGACTATCGTAACCTCGATTTATCAGGTCCTCGATAATCGTGTTCTTCCCCGTTAAACTAGCTCCTTCGGAATGTCTCACTTCTTCTGTCTTTTCCATCAATTGATTGAAGTCGCGTTCATACGACATTGCCCAATTGGTCAAGTCAGTTCCTGTGTTAACATCCAGGAAATCATAGAACACTTTAGTTCCAAGAACGAGCGCGTCCACGGACAATCCAAGCTCTTGCCCAATACGTGATTGCGAAACATCATCAGCGACCTCATTGGCCCTTCCTAAAAGCCTTCGACCAAACTCCCGCATCTGTTCTCCCGTGCGTCCAAGTCCGCGACTAAGTCTTCCTGCAAAGGTGGCTTCCTCGTCTAACGCAATCGCAAGCTGATTATTCACAAAATCACGATGCTCAATTGCTTTTGAATGTGCTCTTTCTAAGCGGATCGCTTCGCCTTCCAGAATCCTATTGCAAAGTTGCTTCTCTGTATCTGAAGGATACTTCGATGTGTCATTAACTCTATCCCGCGCTTGACTTATCTGCCTGCAGATGTTATCCCACTTTCTCTTGCATCGAGCTATATCCTCGGATTTCGCGTAATTGCTAAGGGCCAGAAGCGCTGCATTTGCTGACTCAATTTCTTCCATCGCAACAGCAAAATCGCTTCTTGCCCGCCTCTGCTTGCCAACAGTATTTTCAAGCGAGCGAAGGATGCTTGAGAGCTTTGTCAGGTCATCAAAAAGCACTGCGCGCGCGCTATCTAAGTAACGAATATCACTGCATCTTCCATTATCAAGAATTCCGACCAATGTTTGACCTCTGTTAATCTCTACTAACCGAGCCTCACATGCCTTGGACGCAGTTTCATAGCTGGCAACGGACTTGCTTTCAAGTACCGTTCTGAAACCACGACTTTCATCTAATGATGCATGAAAAATGTACTTTGGAATTTGACTAAGCAACTGGTTTACAAAGTCCTGTTGATTATTGGCAAGTTCCTCTGCCTGGACGGAATCCCCTTGTAGTTGTTGAAGAAGCTTCTTCTGGTCAACTTCCGAAGTCAGCGGCTTGCTTGACAACGTTCTAGTTAGATGCTTTTCAGCTACAATTGCTTCACGACGATTGATGCACAAGTTGGCGACAATTGTTGAAGCTATGACCGAATCTTTGAGGATCCTAGTTTGATGGTCGGTTTCTCTAAGTATAGTGCTCGCTTTCTCAAGCGAACTCTCAATAACAGCAAATGACTGCGGACGGATTTCCAACTGTTGACCAATCGAAAGAAGCTCACTTCTTGATTTATTCATGTATGCAAAATAGTTGTCAGAAACTGATCCGTGGTTGTCTCGCAGTTGAATGAAATCGGTATCTAGTGCTGAAGCTTTCTTTGAGAACATGTAAACATCAATGACCGCGATTGTCAGAATGGCAACTGGGATTGCAATTACAGCCAATTTTGACTTCAAGTTCATTTTTTTGCCTGATCTTTTTGAGTTTGGTAGTTCGTTAAAATTCTAGTCGAAGCGCACCGAGCGTTGGTGGCACGAGAAGGCTAAGTTAGGTTATCAAGAGTATTTGCAGTCGGATTCAGAACAAAATGAGTGCCACAACAAAAACAATAGTTTGCACAGGCAAGTTCGGGAATTCTAGAGAATTCAATAAAATGTGTCGGGTGTTTTTCCAAAAATTTTATTAGTGCAAATGTAGTCAAGTGAGGCGTTTGAGGTTACATGCTGCGACCGGGCCGCGACCAAAACTCAAACTCCCGGTGTGCGGCACCGGGAGTTTTTATTATGAAGAGGGTCTCTTTGGTTAAAAGCATACATTCCCAGAGCTTATATTAAGCCTAATCCGGAATCTTAACCAGTTTGCCCGTCAGTCTTGACGGCGGGGAGTTCTGGAGCTATATTAGGGAATTAAAATTCCAATTAATGGCCGGGAGAAATCATGCACCTTTTGCTGATTCTAATTCTTGCCGCCTCACTGTGGGCCGTTCCCATTGACACAGTCTGGACACGAAAGTTCGGTTCAACTCTGACCGATTTGTCCCAAGGCGGCAGCGCAGACCTGAGCGGCGGCTATATCCTGACAGGGTACTATCAG
The DNA here is from genome assembly GCA_013360195.1 of bacterium. NCBI lineage: Bacteria > bacterium. The sequence goes on along the minus strand of JABWCQ010000002.1, from coordinate 446,047 downwards.
CATCCCGCACCCAGCCCGCGCGGTCAGGACATGCTCGTTGTTCGGGTTAACGCCGATGGTGACACGATATATTCCCGAACGATTGGTGGTAATTCATCGGACAACGGCGCGGATGTCCACGTGAGTGCTGCGCAAACGCTGGTTATTGGCACCACGACATCATTTGGATCGAATCCCACGAACATTTATGCCGTGGCGCTCGATGATTCAGGTGACACTTTGTGGACGCGCCATTACGACTTGGGCGGGTCAGACGTTGCCTTTGCGGTCAAGCGCTCTTCGAACGGTGACTACTACATTGGAGGCTACACGAACGTCTCAGGGAACACGAACTTCTTGCTTATTAAAATCGACTCAACAGGTACGCTGCTGTGGTCGCGCACTCTCGGCGGAGCCTCGATTGACTGGGCATTCGATGTTGAACCCCTGAATGACGGCGGTTGCTTGATCGCTGGTGGAAGCGCGAGTTTTGGAGTCGGTGCCCCACCTCGAATGAATGGGTGGTTGATTCGCTATGAATTCGACGGCGACACGGTTTGGACCCGGACCTATGGAAGCGCGACCCTTGATGAACGCATAAACGACATCGAACCGACCGATGACGGCGGCTTCATTCTTGCCGGTTATCAGGATGACCCGATTGGTGATTTGGATGTCTTTGTTGTTAAGATTGATTCGAACGGTACCCAGCAGTGGAGCTATGTCTATGGCGGAGCCGGCGATGATGATGCGTTAGGTGTTGTCGAAGACTGCGGACGATTTCTGGTTGCCGGACACACAACATCATTCGGTGCGGGTGGTCGCGATGCGTATTTTCTCGCATTGGACGGCAACGGAGACACGTTGTGGACGATGACTTTGGGCGGCACGCTCGATGATATGCTCTATGCGCTGCATTCCGGTTGTTCCATTAGCGATCATCCGGGCTATTATGCTGCCGGGTTGACGCGCAACGGCACGAGCGGTCCGCAGGATGCATGGCTCGTCAGGCTCGCAGTCGAACCTGATTTGGTTTTCACATCTCCTTTTCCTTGCGACCGCTTCGTTTTCGGCGAAACTATAAATGCAACGTGGACAGACGACGGTCTCGAGGGATTTCCGCACCTATCTCTTGAACTGAACCGCGACTATCCGACCGGATCATGGGAAATGATCAACCCGTCTTTCCCCAATTCCGGATCCTACAGTTTCAATGCGACGACTCCGTCCGCGTACGATTGCAGACTGCGTTTGACCAAACTCGGGGGAGTGCCCGGTCAATGGGTAAGCGAGGAGTTTTCAATTATTCCTCCCGGAACGTTGCAGCCGCCGCAAGTTGACTGGGACAGCAGCTATCATCAAGACATCATTCGCGATTTCGAATACATTGAAAACGACGGTGGCTTCGCCTATCCGTTGGGGCAATCGGTTACGAAGCGGGATTCGATTGGCGGACTCCTATGGAGCTTCGCGATTTCTGATCCCGGAAATAACTTCAATTACTTTTCGGGCGACATCTGCGAACTCGGCAACGGAGACATTCTCACTGTGATGAGCATCGACTCTGCAGGAACATCGGACCCATCCACAATGTTCGTGCTGCGGCTCACTGCGGCAGGTGCTCTGTCCCCAATTAGTGTTGGAGGACGCCCAACCGGGCGAAGCGCGGGAGCCGTGGATATTGTTCCGGACGCGACCGGCGGATTCTGGGTCCTGGGAAGCACTTCGCCTGAGGCTGGCGGGTACGCCCCTCTTCCCGCGGTGATTCATTATCCCGACGTAAACACGCCGCAGCTCTTGGACATGTTCTTCTGTATTGCCCAAGCGGCAGCTATTGCTGACAGTGGACTGCTGATTGCCGCCTATTCCGGCGATCCTTTCGCTGTGCAGCAGGATTTGCATGTAATTCTCGTCAATGAATCCTATGATACCCTGTGGACTCGCACCTATGATTTCGGAGGTAACGAAACGCCTGTGCGTGTCATCAGACATTCCGGCGGCAATCATGTTATCCTCGGAAACACGTCGCCGTTCATTGGCGGCAATAGCTCCGCGTTTTTCCTCGAAGTCGATGCAAACGGTGACTCAGTTCGTTCGTGGCTCTACAGTGAACGCGCCAACACGGAGTTATTGGGGTTGGCGGAGGACACAGACGGCGGCATTCTTGCTGCCGGAACAACAAACAGTGTCAGCCAGCAGCGCGAATTTGTTCTCGCGAAGTTTGATTGCGACGGCTCACTCTTGTGGGAAAATATCTATGGTGGTCCGAATAGTGAAACGTTCTACGACTTGGCGCCGGCCAATGACCTCGGATATCTATGCGTGGGATCGCGTTTCTTTCCATCAGGACCGGGCTTGGGTGATGATCGCGGCACTGCCGTGAGATTCGGCTCTGAGACATTCTATGTGCCGCCTCAGTGTGTTCCGGCGGACAGCTTGGTGATTCTGCACAATGCCGGTGCCAACTCAAATACCCTGACGTGGGTAGGGGAGGAGAGTGGTGCGTATTTTGTCTACAGCACTACCGATCCACTGGCCGTATATCCCGCGGGTGCCTGGTCGCAAATCGGTTGCACGGAAGCCGGACCACCCCCGGCCGCTTCCGTGATGAGTTGGACTGATTTCGACCTGACCCCCACTCAGAAATTCTACGTTGTCGTTCATGCCTGCAACCAATCCTGCGGCGGTGGAAGCAGCCAATAATGAGTGCTGGACTACTGACCCCCTCCTTGACATTCAAGCTCGGAATCATTATATTCTGCGTCTAATTCGAGGAATTGCCATGAAACCTGATATCCATCCGACTTATAGACTGGTGACCGTGGAATGCGCTTGTGGAAATTCATTCCAAACAAGAGCTTCCCGTAACGATGACAGCTGGAAAGTCGAAATCTGCTCCGCCTGCCACCCCTTCTTTACGGGTCAGCAGAAATTAGTAGATACTGCTGGTCGTGTCGACAAGTTTCGCAAGAAATATCAAAAGTTTGCGACTAAGTAAGTTGCATCTAACTATTTGCAGTGGGCGGTGTTCCGGCGGGGACATCGCCTTTTCTGCATTCTGGGGGTTAGGAGATACCTGCAATGAACAATAATCACCACACTGCTACCCCGAATCGCCGAGACATGTCCACGGAACTGGCCATGGGTGGACAAGCTCTGATCGAAGGCGTCATGATGCGCAGCCCCCATCGGGTAGCAATGGCGGCTCGAACTCCGGATGGAGGAATTGCTCTCAGAGCGTACCCCTATCGTCCCATCACACGCCGACATAAGCTCCTCGGCCTCCCAATCGTCCGCGGCGCTGTCGGCATGGTCGAAGCCATGAAAGTTGGTGTGGATGCACTAAATTGGTCTGCCGAAAAGGCCGAACCTGCAGCAGAGTCCGGAGCACAAAAGGCCTCCCTGAAGGAGCGGATGCTGGGTCTGTTATCCACTACTGTCGCGATCGCTTTTGGTGTCGGAATCTTCCTGTACCTACCCTACGTTCTGGCTAAACTCCTCGTCGGCGGCGAGGAAAACCAAGTTCCTTTCCATCTCGTCGCAGGTGCTGGCCGTATCATTGCGCTAATCGGCTACATGTGGATTATTTCCAAATTCAAAGACATCTACCGGGTCTTCCAATACCACGGCTCAGAGCACAAGACTATCTTCGCGTACGAGCAGGGCCAGATTCTCGACCCCGCTCAAGTCTTGAAGCAGACCCGCTTCCATCCCCGTTGCGGCACCAGCTTCCTGCTCATCGTGGCCATCTCGGCCATCCTATTTTTTGTGGTCGTGGACACCGCCGTTGTTGCTCTGTGGGGACCTTATAGGAATGCTCTTACTCGGTTGCTCGCACATCTGCCCTTGATTCCGTTAGTGGCCGGCGTGTCCTTTGAGCTCTTGAAATTCTCCGCCCGACACACCCGTAATCCCCTGGTCAATGCCTTGATCCAACCTGGCCTGTGGCTTCAAAAAATCACCACCAAAGAACCCGAGGCGCCCATGTGCGAAGTCGCCATTTGTGCCCTCGAAGAGGCTCTGCGCGACCCGGCCGATGCCATCGAGATTGACACCGTCTTTGCGCCCGGCCAGCATCCCTATTCCCGCGCCACAGCATCCGTGGCCGCCATGTTCTGACATTGGCGTGACCCTTGCATCGTTCGCTCAATTGCCGTTGAGGGGTCTCCAGACCCGCCAGGGCAACGGGTCTCAAACACTTGCATTCTTGACAAGAGAGTCGTATCTTCAATCGTTAGTAGGTTTACCGCCAGTTTTTCGGTAAGGAACAGACATGACCACATTACGCTTTTCGATTATAGCTCTGGTGCTGTGTGGCGCCGCCGCATTTGCGAATGACGACCCCTATGCCGATCCGGACTGGGGCTATAGTTACAACGATCCGCACTACCTGCCGGACAACCCGCCCGCCGAGCTCGAAGCCTTCTGGCATAAGTTCATTCCCATGCTCGAAGCCGAATGGTCCGGGGAATCGGCCTATCTGCGTGAGCATTCAAAAGAGCTGTTAACCTATGCCCGTGACGTCAAAGGCTCGCTGGAAAACGGCACGAAGTATCAGCGTCACTTCTACAACGAAGCTGCCGCCGATCTCGTGCGTGCCTGCAAAGAGCTGCACCTGCTTAGCTATATGCCTACATTCGTCTGGCCAATCTGTGTGAATAATTCTCTCCCGTTATTACGGGACGACTGGGACGAGAACAGCCCGCCATTACTGGCGGGCTGTTTTATGTTTGGAGAGCCGCTTGCGGTTCCGATCTCCGTATCTTACATTCTCGTATCAAGGCCAAGGAGAGCGCTATGTCACGAATCTTCATCATTTCTCTGCTTGCGAGCACCATAGCAGTTTCTTGCACGCAAGAGGGCGACACCTATGTCACCAACATCACTTCGCCCGAAGATTGGCACCCTCCGGTCATCGAGTGGCACACACAGCCCGAGCCCGAAGTGCGCGGCACGGTTGGATTGGACTTTGGCATCACAGACAGTTCTGAAATCGTTGCGGTGCGCGCATATCTGAATGGCGCAGTGACAGATTCCGATTTCACAACTCCTTATCGTTTCGAGTTGATCACGGATTCGCTGCTCGACGGCGTGCATCTTGTCGAGATTCGCGCGACCGACGCCTTCGGCAACATGGGCGTCAGTCCGATGCTGCGAGTCAACGTCATGAATTCGGTCGCCCAAGGCCCGCAGTTGATCTGGGTGCCGGATGAGTTTGCAAGAATCCAAGACGCCATCAATGCGGCGATTGATTTTGACACGATTCGAGTCAGACCGGGAACATACTATGAAACCTTGAATACGTTTGGCAAGGGGATTTGGCTCGAATCGGAACTGGGGCCGACAAGAACGTTTGTTGATGCTGGCCTCGGCAACAATGCGATATACCTTCCTTCTGGAAGTGGAAGCGTCGGTATTCGGGGGTTTCGACTCAATGGGAGTGGCCACATTATTCGTGTTGACGGAGGGGTAATGGTTAAGTTTGTTAACAACATGATCATTTCACCTGCAGGCGAGGACTTTGTGATCACGGATTTTTGTGGCGGAGAATTCCGAAACAACTTCTTCTCCGGAACCGAGTATGGCTTTCAAATCGGCTACTTTTTGGGACAGGTTCGAAACAACGCCTTTGTCAATGTGCATGGCGTGGCGTTTTGGAATGCCGCAATTTACACAAATCCGATTGAGTACAAATACAATTGCTTCTGGAACAACGGTGAAAATTATAGAGAGGGAGAACCTATCGGCATTGGCGATGTTTTCTCAGATCCGCTTATAGACATAGAGTTGGGAACTTTGCTTCCGTCTTCTCCGTGTCAAGATAGTGGGGACCCGGCGCTAATAGATAAAGATAGCACAAGATCGGATATTGGTCCCTTTGGAGGACCAGTCTAACTCAAATTTGAACAAATGTTTATTAAGTTCAATAAAATGAAAATAACACTTGCACTGTCGTTCAAATGGTTGTATATTGTACCCAGCTAACCACTCAAAGCCGAGCCTGACTCACCCGTGCTAGCCGCGTGAGTTCATTCCCCCTCCAGACAACAAACATAGGTCGAGCCTCCCGGCTCGACATCGCAGGGGCCAAGCGGCCGCGACGACTAAGCAAATATCTTATCTCTCGTCCCAATCATCTTGAGTACTTCCCAGGAAACAGATACACACAACCGGACGAAAAAAATCCCGCGGACAACCGCAGGGACTTCCGGGTGTCATTCACCCATTATCTGCTTTCATTCCCCTGCACAATAGAAACACTGGGTCGAGCCTCGGCTCGACACGGGGAAAACCAGATTGTAAACACCTTCTCTTTCGCTGTCTGAACACCAGCCTAAGATAACCGCCTTGAAGCCGCCGCGTTGAATCAACGACCTTACCATGGCATAGGAAACCTGACCAAACGGCGAGAAAAAATCAGTGGAATGCGGATGCGTACGGCCGCCTTCTACCGAAGTCAAAAACAAAAATCCCACCGGCAGCTTTAAGCCCCGGCGCAGCGCCTTGGGTCCGGCGACCACGCCGGGCTGGTGGAATTTCCAACGAAAAATCCCTAAATTATGCTTTAATCTGATTTTTATCCCCCATCCCAGCCACCATCCTCCGTGAATATCGGCCTCATCGGTGCTCCCCAATCCGGGAAAACCACCGTTTTTCATCTCCTGACCGGCACTGAGCCGGATGCGGCAGCATCGCATAAGCGCGAAACGCTGCGTGCTGTGACGCAAGTGCCCGACCCGCGCGTGGACAAGCTCGGCGAATTGAGCGAGTCCCGCAAACTCGTCTACACGACCGTCGAGTATCTGGATACGCCCGGCCTCGAAGAAGGCGCGTCCAAACAAAGCTGGTTCGAAGGCGTCTTCAGCGGCGAACTCAAGAATGCAGATGCACTCGCACTCGTCGTGCGCGGCTTTGAACTCGACGGCGCCCTCGAATCCTCTGACCCGCCGCGGGACATTCGCCGGATTCAGGACGAGCTCATCTTCAGTGACTTAATCGTCATCGAGAAACGCCATGACAAGCTGCAAAAGCAGGTGCGCGTCAAGACTCCGTCGGCTCAAGAGACGATGGAGCTCGAAGTGCTGGAACGCGCCAAAGCGCAACTCGAAGAGGGCAAGCCATTGCGTGTGCTCGACCTCGGCGTTCACGAAAAGAAAGCCCTGCGCGGATTTCAACTGTTGAGTGAGAAGCCGATGTTGGTGGTCCTCAACCTTGCCGAAGGAAATTTGAGCAACGCCTTAAGTTTCGCCGACAAACTCACGACCGAATTTGCCGCCGACGGTATGGCAGTTATTGGTCTGTCCGCCGCCATCGAAGCCGAGATCGCTCGACTTGACGACGAAGAGCGCGCCGTATTCATGGCCGATTTAGGCGTTACCGAGTCCGCCCGCGACCGCGTCCTTCAAGCAAGTTACAACTTGCTGGGTCTCCAAAGTTTCCTCACCACCGGCGACAAGGAAACCCGCGCCTGGCCTATCCACAAAGGTGAAACTGCTGTGGATGCCGCAGGTGTTATCCACACCGACCTCGCAAAAGGCTTCATCCGCGCAGAGGTTGTCCACTATGACGACTTCGTCCGCGAAGGCGGCTACCCCGGCTGCAAGGCCAAAGGTCTCGTCAGATTGGAAGGAAAAGAGTACGTCGTTAAAGACGGTGACATCCTCGTCATCAGGCACAGCGGTTGAAAAATACTTCAAGCAATAATTCAAAGACCCGTTGCAAACGCAGCGGGTCTTTTTTTGCAATATAATTCACCGATGTCGCGCTCTTGCGACATATCTTCACCCCATTATCGATACATTCGCCGCATCTTGCACGTTTCAGGACGAATCATCACAACTGATGACCGGTTGTCCTGCAATTCCGTGGCATGCACTTTGCAAAACTGTGGCTTGATGCAAAGGTACAGTTTTGAAATGTTGGAAACGGAAAACCGCAGGCTGCAGCACAAATGAGTTCGAGACTGCCGAATCTGCTGATCAGCAACGAGCTGATTTCGCAAGAACAATTCCTGATCTTCAAGTCACGTCAAAAAGACTCCGGCAACACGGTCATCACCGAGTTGACGAAGCTTGGCGTCATTTCCGAAGAGCAGATAGCGCAGTTTATCAGCAATTACTATAGCCTTGAGCTGGTAGACCTCGAGAAGGTCACCGTGCCGGAAGCGGTGCTGAAACTACTCTCGAAGGATTTCATTCAGAAGTACCAAGTCCTGCCGCTCAGCCGTGCTGGCAAAACTTTGCGCGTTGCGCTTGTTGACCCGAGCATTGACTTCGTACTCGAAGATATCAAGTTCATCACCGGTTTCAACGTTCAGCCGGCGGTCTGCACGGAAACGCAATTCCTGCGGGCGATTGAGCGATACTACCAGATGGGGGGGACGCTCAACAAAATTCTGGCCGACATGGGCGAGGATGCGGGCGTAGAAGTCGTTACGCAGTCGAACGATGCCGAACTGGACAGACTGAAGGAAGAGGTCGAGACTGCTCCCGTTGTCAAATTGGTGGATGGAATTCTCTCGGACGCGGTCAATCGAAAAGCTTCGGATATCCATCTTGAACCGTACGAGACGCAGTTTCGCGTGAGATTCCGTATTGACGGTGTACTAATTGAAGTGATGTCGCCGCCGAATCACCTGAAGGCTGCCATTGTTTCGCGCATAAAAATCATGGCGAAACTAAACATTGCCGAACGGCGCGTCCCGCAAGACGGACACATCAAGATGAAACTCGGCGAAAAGGCAATCGACTTGCGCGTTTCGACCCTGCCCACTCTTTTCGGCGAAAAGATCGTGATGCGTATTCTGGACAAGTCGAACTTGACACTTGATTTGAACTCATTCGGTTTTCCGGAGAAGGCGCTTAACGACTTCGAGAAAGCCATTAGAATGCCGCATGGACTGATCCTTGTGACAGGTCCGACCGGTTCGGGTAAAACGACGACTCTGTACAGCGTGCTCTCAAAGCTGAATACTCCTACAGTCAATACCATGACCGCGGAGGATCCTGTCGAGTATAACTTCGCCGGACTGAATCAGGTGCAAGTCAAGGAAGAGGTCGGGTTGACATTCGCGTCAGCGCTGAAATCGTTTCTGCGTCAGGACCCTGACATCATCATGATTGGTGAGATTCGTGATCTTGAAACCGGTTCAATCGCGGTGCGCGCCGCCTTGACAGGCCACCTGGTATTGTCAACCCTGCACACGAACTCAGCCGCCGCAACAGTGACACGTATGATTGACATGGGAATTGAGAGGTTTCTCGTGTCATCTTCGGTGAATCTGGTCTTGGCGCAGCGACTGATCCGTAAAATCTGCAAGAAGTGCAAGGTGCCGGTGGAAGTGCATCCGGAAGCATTACGGGAAGTCGGGTTGGACCCGGAAAAACTGAAAGGCCACACGTTCCATCACGGATCCGGCTGCGCCGAGTGCAACGGAGGCGGCTATCGCGGCAGAACAGGTATATATGAAGTGATGCCTATGACTCCGAAAATCAGAGAAATGGTTCTGGACGGAAAAAACACGTTCGAAATCGAAGCGGCGGCCGTGGCGGAAGGCATGCTCACTTTGCGCATGGACGCTTGCGAAAAATTCAAGAACGGCATTACCACCATTGAGGAAGTGCTGAGAATCACAGGTGAAGGGCATTAGGAATGAGCAGGATTTCGCTGTATTTGGACCGCTTGTCGTTGGATGACCTGATGTTTCTCGAGGAAGAGCTTCAGCGCAGGAAGGAGAAGTTCAGAAATGACTATGCTGTCATGGCGATTCAAACGGAGCAGCGCACGCTGACCTCTCTGCGCCGGGAGCTGCTGGTACATCTTGTCTCTGATCTCAAGCGCTATTACAATGAAAACGCTGCATCAGGGAGCGGAGTGATGCTGGCATTCTCTCCTGAAGCATCCCTGCTCCTTTTTAAGGATGTGCAGAGCGCAGGGAAAACGGCAACGCAACTGATTACAGGTTTGGCTGAACTGAACGGACGCCTCGGGTTAGTTGAAAACCGGCTCACGCTCAAGCTCGGCTTGGCTTTTGGAAGCGAAGTCCTGAGTGTAGGATCAAAACGTTCCATCCGCCACTCAGCGCTGGTTAAACGAGCGGGTCAGTGTGCGTGGAAGGCCGCTGCTAGTTCGATGCTGATTGATGAATTCGCGATGCAGCGCTGGGTTCCCCGAAAGGACGCTATTAGGATGCCGATTGACATTGACGGTGTCAGCGTTTACCGCGTTTCGCTTTATGCAAGTGAAGCGATTCAGCGCGGATCGGATGAAGAGCAATTGATGTTGTTCTTGAAAGGCATTGTGGATCGCGGCATAAGGACTCTCAAATACTCACTGCTGCGCGAAGACGCCGACAGTCTGACGACCAGCGCGTGGGCGAAACCTGTGGCGCGTGCGGTAATCACGCTTGAGGCATTTGATCCTTTATCAATGAAAAACCTGTCGTTTTCCGTCAGGTGCGCACTCAGCGACTATGCGGAGAAAGTGGAGAGAGTCAGGGGAATGGTCAGTGAAGTCGGGCTTGGGCTGGTTAAGCATGAAGATGCATCACACATTACGGCAAGCTAAGAGAGGAAGTTCATGAGCGCAAGGATTGACATTCGCAAACTGCTCGAAGAGCTGATTGCGGCCCGGGGAAGCGATTTGCACATTGCGGTGAACAGTCCGCCCCGAGTCCGGGTTGACCAGCAGCTTGTGCCGCTTAAGTATGATCCGCTGACTCCCGAAGATTGCAAGGCGCTTGCCTACAGCATTCTCACGGACAAGCAGCAGAAGAAGCTGGAACTCGAATACGAAGTCGACTTCGCATTCGGAATAGAGGGATTGTCGCGATTTCGCGGTAACATCTTCTTTCAGCGCGGATCGCTCACGACGGTCATCCGAGCGATTCCATTCACGATTCCGCAAATCGAACAGCTCCGGCTGCCGAGAATCTGTCAGACTTTTCCGAACAAGCCGAAAGGCCTTATTTTGGTGACCGGGCCGACGGGATCAGGCAAGTCAACAAGCCTTGCGGCGATTATCGACCGAATCAATAGTGAACGCCCCGTCCACATCATCACAGTAGAAGACCCGGTTGAATACGTTCATTCGCACAAGCGGGCGCTGGTGAATCAACGTGAAGTTGGAGCGGATACGAAGAGCTTTGCGACCGCTCTCAAATATGTGCTGCGTCAGGACCCCGACGTCATTCTTGTCGGCGAAATGAGAGATCAGGAGACCATTCAAGCCGCGCTGACGGCGGCAGAAACAGGACACCTTGTCTTTGCAACTTTGCATACCAACTCGGCGACGGAATCGGTGAACAGAATCATCGACGTCTTTCCGCCTCATCAACAGGGACAGGTCCGCGCTCAGCTATCGATGTCCCTCGAAGCAGTGATGACTCAAAAGCTGATTCCGAAGAGATCCGGACAAGGCGTCGTGCTGGCCGCCGAAGTGATGATCCTGACGCCAGCCATTCGCGCGTTGATTCGCGAGAACAAGGTGCATGAAATGTACGGCATCCTTCAGGTATCCCAGAAGTACGGAATGCAGACCCTGAATATGTCACTTTATGATTTGGTGATGACGAAGCAAATCAGCCCTGAGCGTGCGCTCATGGTAGCAAATGCTGCTGAAGAACTTCAGCGGATGATAGGTCCGGCGGCCACGCCCACACAGCAACCGGGCAGGCCGGCAATTCAGCCGCGCTAATTAGGAGGAGTGCAGGACGATGCCAGTTTTTGTCTATACAGGTCGAGGAACAGGCGCCAAGCTGATTAGCGGCGAAATTGAGGCTGCCGACAAGCAAGAGGCAATGTCTAAGCTCAGACAGCGCCGCGTTGTTGTGCAGGATCTTAGAACAAAGCCCAAGGAAATCAAAGTCGGAGGCCTGGGCGGCGGGGTAGGTGTCAAAGACCTCAAGATTTTCGCACGCTTGTTCGGTACCATGATAAATGCAGGTTTGCCGATAGACCAGTGCATTCAGATTCTTGTGGATCAGATGCAGAATAAGAAATTCCGGCGCACGATTGCAGAAATTCATAATCAAGTTGCAGGCGGCGAGTCGCTTTCCGAAGCAATGAGCAAGCATAAAGATGTCTTTGACAACTTGTTTGTGCACATGGTGTCCGCCGGTGAGACGGGCGGTGCACTGGCAATGGTATTTAACCGGCTTGCGGTGTATTTGGAAAAGGCGGACGCTTTAAGGCGCAAAGTCAAAGGCGCGATGATCTATCCCGCGGTTATTGCCTGTGTCGCAGTTGGCGCTACTGTCTTTCTCTTGATGAAAGTCATTCCGGTCTTCGCCAATATGTTCAAGGACCTGGGCGCTGAACTGCCAAAGCCGACGCAATTCGTGCTTGCGCTTTCAGATGTCGTACAGAAGACATTTTTCCCGGCGCTGGGAGTCATGATTATCGGATTTCTGGTTTTCAGGAAGTGGCATAAAACCGCCAACGGAAAAGCTACCGTAGATAAATTTCTGCTCAAGACACCCGTGATCGGATCCGTGATTCGAAAGACGGCAGTGGCAAGATTCACGCGAACACTGGGTGTGCTAATCTCCTCCGGTGTGCCGATTCTGCATGGTCTGGAAATTACGGCCAAAACAGCTGGAAACACAGTCATTCAACGGGCCGTGGACAAAGTCCGCAAGGATGTCAGCGAGGGCCGAAACATCACGGCACCTTTAATGGAAACGGCGGTCTTTCCGGCAATGGTCTGTCAGCTTATTGCTGTCGGTGAGCAAACCGGACGTCTGGCTGAAATGCTTGAAAAGATTGCCGACTTCTACGATGAAGAGGTGGACGCGGCTGTTGCTGCAATGACGTCGTTAATCGAACCTGTTGTCATTGTACTCATGGGCGGCGTCATCGGCGGATTGCTGGTATCAATGTATCTTCCGATGTTCGACATGATTGGTGCAATCAAGTAACAGAAAGCACGACGTGGAGAAAACAGTAATGTTACGAGAGAAAATCCTATTGGTGGACGACGAACCTGGACTGTCGGCCTACCTTGAGGAGGTCGTGCGTGAGGAGGGGTTCCGCGTGCGTAAAGTCCAGTCGGCCACGGAGGCACTTGCGGCGCTTGAAGAGGAGGCGTTTCAACTCATCATCACGGACTTGAGAATGCCGGAGATGGATGGGCTCGAACTCCTGCGAAGGGTCCGTGAACGTGATCCTCAGCTCGGGGTTATCGTGATGACCGCGTTTGCGTCGCTGGAAACGGCAGTCGAAGCTTTGCGACTGGGAGCAATGGACTACATCACGAAGCCGCTGCATGTGCAAGAAATTCAAGTTGTGCTTCGCAAGGCCATCGAGAGCCTCGAACTTAAACGAGAAAACCGCCGACTAAAAGCAAAACTCAGCGCAGAGACCGGTGAGCCGAAAATTGTCGGAAGCTCACAGGAGTCCCTTGCCTTGATGGAATTAGTGCGCCGAGTCGCGCCTTCGGATTCCACGATTTTGATAACCGGCGAGTCCGGAACAGGCAAGGAGTTAATTGCGCAGGTGCTGCATCATTATTCCGACCGGGCGCGCGGAGAGTTTGTAACGGTGAATTGTGCCGCACTGCCGGATACTCTCCTTGAGAGTGAGCTGTTTGGACACCGGAGAGGCAGTTTCACAGGAGCTGTTCGCGACAAGGACGGTTTGTTCAAGGTAGCAAGCGGAGGAACCTTGTTTCTTGACGAAATCGGAGACATGTCACCGGCATTACAGGTGAAACTATTGCGAGCCTTGCAGGAACGGGAAATTCTCCCGATCGGGGCGACCAAACCGGTAAAGATCGATGTACGAGTGATTGCTGCGACGAATGCAGACCTGGAAAGCAAGCAGCAGACGGGCGAGTTTCGCCCGGATTTGTACTACCGGCTTTCCGTTATTCCGATTCACATCAAGCCTCTGCGGGAGCGGACAGGCGACATCGAAGAACTGGCCAACTTCTTCCTGAGCAGATCATGCCGCAAGTTGAATGTTGCAGAGAGGAGATTTTCTCCGGAAGCCATGAATAAGCTGCTGCATTACGGCTGGCCGGGCAATGTTCGCGAACTGGAGAATACGATAGAGAGGATCGTCATCTTGAGTGATTCTGAAGTCATCGGCGTTGCAAACCTGCCTGAAAGGTTGGGCGGTGTGCAGGGTCCGTCGACCGCAATGGCACATCGAGTTCCGGCGAGCAGAACGCTTGATGAAATGGAAAGGGCATATCTGCTCCAGGTTCTCGAAGAGTCAGGTTGGCAAAAGAAAAAGGCATCTGAGATACTTGGTATTGACCCATCTACCATTTATCGGAAGCTGCAAAGATACGGAATCAAGGCGCCGCTGTAGGCGTTGAAGAATTGCCGTCGTTTGCTTTTGGCGATAACAAATATCAACAACTCGCAGATTGCAAAGTGTCACTTGTGTTGCAACTCTTTGAAAATGTGAAACCAATTCAAATGTCACTTGCTGGCATATGTGTTGCTAAACCCTAATCTGAACACGTATGAATCACCAAGTGTCCGTAAAAGTAAGTTAGGAGACCATTATGCTTAAGCAAATCCGCAACAAGAAGAATCAAAAGGGATTCACGCTCATCGAACTTTTGGTCGTGATCGTGATTATCGGTATCTTGGCCGCTGTCGCCGTACCGCGCTTCATGGGTGCGCAGGATCGCGCCCGCATCGGCGCAGCACGCGCAGACCTCGATCTGTTCCGTCAGGCCCTAGGTATGTTCGAAATTGACAATGCGGACTACCCGGCTGCGCTGACCCTTGCTACCGCTGCGACGGTACTTGTGGATCCGCAAGGCAATCCGTATATGTCGTTGCCGACAGGTGACAACTTCGCATCGTTCACCTACACCTATGACGGTGCATCGAACCCGACTTCATATGAAATAGAAGTTGAGTGCGAAGACAACCAAGGTACGGTACTGACTGCCTCACCTGAAGGTATTCAGTAAGCTCGTTCCGGCTTGAAGAAACCCGCGGCCCGATGGCCGCGGGTTTCTTTTTTGCAACATGCAATAAAGTTCGTCCTATCTGGCTGAAAGCGGCAAAAACTACGAAACTGATTGCATGTTGACAAAGCGCGGGTTTGCACACAGTTCTGAACTAATTGAAAATCTAGACGATACCCGGCAAGATGTGCATGGCACATGCCTTGCAAACAGATTCATGGGTATTGAGATAGGTAAGAATGTCCTTCTGGAGTAGCGCTTGTCCAAAGTACTTGATTTTGAAACAGTACGAAAGTTCGTCGTGGCGGAATCGGCGCATATGCGAGACCTTATGGAAAAGGTTGAACGCATTGCCAGTTTTCACACGACTGTTCTGATAAGCGGCGAATCCGGTACAGGCAAAGATTTGATTGCGAAAGCAATTCATGTATGCAGTCCGTACAGGAATAATCCATTTGTCTCCGTCAATTGTGCAGCGCTTCCGGCGACACTCTTTGAATCCGAACTGTTCGGACACACCCGCGGCGCGTTCAGCGGTGCGGTCAAGGACAAGCCCGGGCACTTCGCCGCGGCCAGCAACGGCACCCTTGTGTTGGAAGAGGTTGGGGAAATACCGCTCGCTTCTCAAGCAAAGCTGCTGCGAGTCCTGCAGGAAGGCACCTACCGTCAACTTGGGGCGCTGACGGAGAGCAAGTCCTTGGCACGAATCGTCGCGACAACATCAGAGGATCTCAACAAAGCAGTCGCGGAGGGACGGTTCAGACAGGACTTATTCTACCGGCTGAATATTGTACCGCTCGAAGTCAGGCCGCTTAGAGAAAGGAAAGAAGACATTGTACCATTGGTACAGAACTTTCTGGTTGAACTTGGAGCAAGTGAGCGGGCAAAACCATTTGAAGACTCCGTTATCCAGGACCTTCTGAATTATTCCTGGCCGGGCAATGTACGAGAGTTGCAGAACGTGGTTGAGCGCAGCGTCATCATGTCGGCGGGGGGCAGAGTGGAATTGCAAGTCCCCAGATCCAAGAGACGGACTGTGAATGAGCACGTGAACCTTACAATTCCCGAAGACGAACTTAGTATCAAGCAAGCATTGGCAAAAGTGGTTCCCGAGGTCGAAAGCGAATTGATCAAGAGGGCACTTCGTCTTACCGGAAACAACCGAACACGCGCGGCGAAACTGCTGGAGATATCTCATCGCTCGCTGTTATATAAATTGAAAAGCTACAATTGTGGATAAAGCGCAAGGAGTGCATGTGATGCAGCGCCGTTTGCCATTAGGATTTTGGTTACCCATGGGTACGTTGCTCAGCGTCGCCCTGTGGTACGGGTGTGAACAAAAAGGTGATCTGAGTCCCGTAACGTCAGCACGAGACAATCTGGCGTTTATTGACACGATCATCATCGATCCGCCGACTATCAGCCCGCTTGGTACAGCTTGGGTTGAAGCTCGAGTAGTAAATGAGCAAGACGAGCCAGCGCCTGGCGAGAATATCCGTTTCACCGCTACTCGCGGAAGCTTTGATGAAGCGGGCTCAGACGTCATGATTGAAACAGACAATTATGGCGTCGCGCGAACACTTTACACGGCACCCGAGGATACGGGGAATGTATCCCTTCATGTAGAACTGGTGAGCATGCAGACCGCGCAATCCCGCCAGATTCGCGTTTCGGACGGCGCACCAACGCTCAACGGCTTGGTGAGCGTTACGGCGGATGAAGATACGCTGTTCGCGGACAACGGGGCATCGTCCACACAGATTCGGGCGCGCGTACGCAACATGCAGAACAACCCAGTCGGCGGGGTCGAAGTGTCCTTTTCGACCTCTCATGGTGTCATCACTTCACCTGCAATTACGGATGCACAGACCGGAACTGCATTAGCGACGCTGACTTCGACCGAAGTGGTCGGACGGTCCATGGTGATTGCGAGATACAATGACAATTCCGATACCGTCTTTGTCGAGTTCTTGCAGCCCTACGCGGCTTCATCGATTCAGGTGAACACATCACTTTCTTCGATGACAGCAGGCCTTGACTCGTCCGTCATCAGCGCACGAGTCATCGGCGAGGACGGACAAAACCTGCGCAGCAACGTGATCGTCACGTTTTCGGCGAACATGGGTTCCTTCGCTTCTCAAGCGGTAACGACTGTCAATGGAATTGCCACGACAACGTTCCGGGCACCTGTCACGACCGGTCACGTCACGATTACTGCGACCACCGGGACCGTAACCGGCAACACCGAAATTGATGTTATGCCCGGTGCATTAGCGTCTTTGACCTTGACCCGGGATCAGGATACGCTTTCAGCGGATAATTCAAGTGAGACTGTCATTCGTGCTTTGGCGAGAGATACCTATGGGAACGCAGCGCTTCCCGGTACCATCGTCGCGTTCAGCAGCGTCAACGGGTATATAACCGAATCCGCCTCCACAGACGCGCAAGGATATGCGACTGTCGTGTTCCGAGCCGGGCTAAACCCGGGCAATGCAACTGTGACTGCTCTAAATGGCACCATTGCCGGAAGTACTTCAATTTACCTTCAAGCAACAGAACCGGAACAGATTACTCTTTCCGTTACGCCAAGACAGTTGATTGCGGACGGTCAAAGCACGGCAATTCTCCGTGCGCAAGTTCTTGACCAGGAAAACCGTCCTGTTTCAAACGGCACAACCGTTACATTCACATCTGAACTGGGGCAACTTGACATCGGCGGCACTCTTACGAATAACGGCAAGGGCAGTCACACGTCGAGATCAACTTTTGACAACGCAGTTTCACGCGGATTCAGTGACAGAGTATCGGGGCTGCCTAAGGCCGGCCGCGGTCCTGATCGAAGGGGAACACCCATTTCAAGCGTTGTCAATGCCGTTACAATCGATGGATATGCAACTGCGACGCTTATCAGCTCGACGACCGCATCCAATGACCTGATTACCGCAGAGACGAATGGATTAATTGCTGAACAGACGGCGACATATGTTGCCGGCGCGGCTGCCACCATTGAGGTGACGCCACAGTCTGAGGACATTCCGGCGGACGGAGTTTCAGGTACACAAGTTGTTTGTCAAGTGTTTGACGCATTTGGCAATCCCCTCGGCGGCGGAGTTGCCGTAACCGTAACCAGCACGCTTGGTACATTACTGCCTGCATCAGGATTGACAAATCCTTCAGGAATTTTCGTAACAAATTTGACAAGCTCGCGTCAAGTCGGCAATTGTGCTATCGTGGCAACCACCGGCACTGCGAGCGGTTACGGAGAAGTTCAGTTCTCGTCACCGCAAATCGCAGGAATCGTTCTCTCAAGCGCGAACTCGTCGATTCTTGCGGACGGCCTCTCCTTTACGCAGGTGACGGCAACGGTTCGAGACGAATTCGGTCTGCCGATCAGCGGCCGCAATGTCAACTGGAGTGCTGAAGACGGGATTGGCTGGCTGCAGCCCCTAACTTCGCGTACCGACTCGAGCGGGCAGGTTCATGCGAACTTCTTCAGCGGTGCTTCATCTACTGACGCGTCGCAGCTCGTGACGGCTGAATCGGATGGCGAAGAAGGCACGTATTCGGTGACAATGCGCGGTGTGACGGTGTTGGTGAATTCCGCAGCCGGAAGTTTGCCGGCCGACGGCGTTTCCACCACCGACATCAGTGCGACCGTACGTGAAACGTCAAGCGGCATGGCCGTCGTGAACGCACCTGTGCGATTCGCGGCGACGCTGGGTTCCGTCCAGCAATTTGTCGAAACAAATGAAAGCGGAATTGCAATCGCGACTTATCAAGCCGGTAACGAATCCGGTACTGATCAAGTTACTGCCACTTACGGCGATACTTTGCGCGCGCACGTGTTTTTGCCGCTTACGAATACAGATGCTGAGACAATCGTGCTGACAATGGGAACCACTGAGTTGCTTGCCAACGGCGTGGCCTCGACAGTCGTTAGCGCGCTTATCCTCGATGAAGGAGGATTGCCGGTACCGTCAACAACTGTCACATTCACGGCAATTGAGCACGGTGTGTTCTCGCCGGTAACGGCAGTGACGGATCAAGACGGTATTGCGATGTCAACATTCACGGCGCCCGCGTCCTTGCTTGACCTCACGGCGCCAATTGATGTCGCGATTGAACGAAGCGCAGTTCAAGACACTCTGTCACTGCTTGGAGTGACATTAAACGCTTACAGTGACGTTGAGATGCTGCCTGCCAACGGTGCCGCGACCGCCAACATTACCGTGACACTACGGGAAACGTCAAGCACGATTGCTATTCCCGGGGCTACGATTCAGTGCGGCGCTTCACTCGGTTCCATAGCGTCCAGTGGTGTCACCTCTGAATCTGGTGTCGCAACTTTTGTCTATACGGCCGGAAACGAGGTCGGTCAAGCAAGCATCATTGTCCGGTACGGCAATCAGCTTCGTGATACAGTGCAATTGAATCTATTCTCGCCATCGCCATCCGGACTGGATTTGACGGCTTCGGCCAGCTCGCTGCTCGCTGACGGTCAAAGTACCTCGAATTTGTCATGCAGGCTGCTTGACCAGAGTGGAAATCCGATCGCCAATACGGCAATCGTGTGGTCAATCACCGGTCCCGGCAGCTTGGCACAAGGAACAAGCTACACGGATGCCGAAGGAAATGCAGCTAATACCTATACCTCGACAGGCCGCGTGACGGACACGCAGACTTTGATAAGAGTGTCCTCTCAATCCGCATCAGATTCAATCTCGATCGGTCTGCGCGGTGTGACAATCACAGCGTCTTCACAATATGATGCAATGCCTGCAAACGGAGTTTCGACGAATACAATTCAGGCACAAGTGCGCGAGACCACCAGTCTGGTCGCGGTGTCCGGTCGCAGTGTGAGTTTCGGAACAAGTCTTGGTTCAATTCCTAACAGCATCGTAACAAATGCTTCGGGTATCGCGACCGCAAATCTTGTTGCATCCTCACTTAGCGGGAATGCCATGATCGTGTGCGGCATGGGCAGTCAACTGGCTGATACTGTCGCAGTGACGATGTATGCTCCGACCCCGCAATCAGTGTCAGTGTCGCCACAAGCGAACTCCGTGCGCGCGGACGGATTGTCTTCTCTTCCGATCAGTGCAACGGTTTATGACGCGATGGGAGTCCCGCTTGCGAACGCGAACGTCACTTGGACCGCGTCCGGAATCACCTTTGCCCCGGCCATTACAACAACGAACAGCAATGGTGTAGCGACGCTCTTATTCACACCGCCGGGAAGAAGCACAAACCTTTTATCGAACATTCTGGCAAGCTCCGGCACAGCCCAAGGAACGACGGCAATCACCTTACGCGGGGTGACCGTTGCCGCAAATGCGGTTCCCGAAATGGTGATCGCAGATGGAAATTCAACGTCAGAGATAAGCGTCCACGTCTACGAAACAACTTCGCTAATTGCAATTCCTGAAGCCACGGTCTTTTTCGGGACGAGCAGAGGAACCATACCTGCAAGCGCCACCACGGACGAAAGCGGTGTTGCGACGGTCAATCTGCAGGCCTCGACTCAGACCGGGACAGCGACAGTAACGGCAACTTACGGCCAAACTCTCACCGCGCAGGCAAATGTAGCTTTTGCAGCGTCCACGCCGACCACATTGTCGCTGACGGCGTCGCCGACGATCTTATTCGCCGACAATAGTTCGCAATCGATTCTCACGGCAAACGTGACAGATCAGAATGGAAATCCCGTTCCGAATGGAACGCAAGTCAGATTCAGTATTCCGCCTCAATCGGGAACGCTGGAGAATTTGCGAACAACGGTCGGAGGAGTTGCGACGAATACGCTGATTTCAAGTGCGACGCCGGATACGTTTTGGGTGGCAGCTTGGGCAGAAGAGAACCAGAGCGTGCGGGATAGCGTGCAAGTTATCTATCGCGTTGGTGATCCGTCGATAATCACCTTGTCCGCACTGATTGACAGTTTGCCTGCTGACGGTATACAAACCGACAGTATTACCGCGCATGTCACCGATGCTGTCGGACATCCGTTGGCCAATATTGAAGTACAGTTCACAACAACAATAGGCAATATCACGTCGAGCAGAGTAACAAACGCCAATGGAGACGCCACCGTGCCGTTCAGTTCATCGCAGACGGGAACTGCGATCGTGACCGCAACTGCCGGGGCCGCCTCCGCAAACTACACGTTGTACCTGCTGCCAGGAAACCCGAACAGCATTCAGCTATCCTTCACACCTAATTCGGTAGGCGTTCGGGGCAGCGGCAGAAACGAGACGTTACTCATCACTGCGACAGTCCGGGATGCCAACAACAACCCCGTGCTCGACGGCACCGAAGTATACTTTAACATCAACAATTCGCCAGGCGGCGGAGACTTCCTTTCGAGCACCGGTGCGATTCCGACGATAAACGGTCAGGCAACGGTTGCATACAACAGCGGTACAGTTTCCGGAACTGCGAGAGTCAGGGCTGTATGCTCGGGCATTAGTGCGGTTTCCACCGAAATTCTTATTTATGCCGGCCCAGCGTTCATTGAGAACATTGCGGACGGATGTGCATCAAGCCATATGGCAATCGGCGCCTCGCCGTGCAACATGTTCGGAATGGACGTTGTCGGGGAGAGCGTTGAGATCGTATGTCTCGTCGGCGACCGTTACAACAATCCGGTAACGCCAGGGACAGCCGTTTACTTCACGACGTCAGGCGGTGTCATTACAACCGCGACGGGTTACACGGATTCGGCCGGCTTTGCGCGCGTAAGACTGTACAGCGGCAATCCGCTGCCCACAATCAACCGGTGGCTCAACACACTTACCGATCCGAACTTAGGCACGACCATTCTCTGCAGCGACGTTCCGGATCAGAACGGAATGGCCAAAGTGCTTTGCCGGACGGCCGGTGTCGATGAAACCGGTGACAGCGTGTGGGTATGGGCGACGACAAACGTTGTGTTTGACTATTCGCAGCCCATTCTTAACATTCGTGAAGTAACCGTTAACGGTGATCCCAACGAGCGTGAACTGCACATTGGCGAAAACGCGCTGATCAGGCTCTCACTTTACGACTACAACTACTGGCCAATGGTGGCCGGCACGACGATTTCGTTCAGTGCAAGCTCAGGTAGCGTCTACCCAAGCTCAATCACTCTAGGATGTCCAGGTGACACGACGTATACCGTCAGCTTCTTTAACAACCTGACAACAAACGACGATCCTGCGGCGACTCCGGTGCTCATAAATGTCGAGGCCGAGTACGGCGCTGCCTATGCATTCACGGAAACGTTCTCACTCCTGACATCGTTCCCACCGAATGCCGCGCCGCCGTCGCGTGACGACGAGATCAATCAATAGGAGATGTAAGATGAAAATAGCTACTTTGACAATCATTGGCCTTTCGCTCGCGATTAGCGGGAGCGTCCAAGCTATGGTAGGTGGTCCGACATTCTGTGTTGGCAACCAGGTCACAAGCATGACCGTTGAAGCAGAACGATCGTCGTTCGATGTGCCCATGGAGAGCGAAGCAAGCGGTTTCGGCGGTACTGAATCCCAGCGGTTGTTCTTATCGGGACGCTACGGACTGACAGATTTTCTGGACGGCCAACTCAAGTTTGGAGTTGCAAACCTGGACTTCAATGAATTCAATAACGGTTTCTCGCCGTTTTCCAGCAGTCCATCGCTCGCCTGGGGTGCAGGACTGAAAGCAGGATTTCCCATATCGAGTCCTTTGCAGATCAATCTGGGGATTTCCTATTTGGGTTTTGGTGCCGAAGGTGACGTCACGAGAAGTGGTCGAACCGTTTCGAACAAGTACCTATGGCAGGAGGTTCAACCCTCTCTGACAGTTGGATACCGGATTTCCGAAGTGACTCCTTATGTTGGCGCGACGAAAGTTTACTTGACCGGTAAGCGCGACTACAAGGTTTCATACAATGGGGAATTTCTAGAGGCTGCATCCGGGAGCGGGTCGTACAGTGACGGAGAGCAGCCGATTTCCCCGCTTGTTGGACTTGAATGGCACTTGCCTGATGGATACTCCGTCACAGGGGAAGCATCCAGCGGCGAAAACGGGAATTGGAATGTTTCAATAGGTCTTTCTCAAGCATTGCGCTAAGAGCGCTCAAGGGGTTTGCGATGAATGTCAGAAGAATCATGAGAAAGTGGCAAGCGGGCATCAGTTTGCTGGAAGTCTTGGTTACAGTGCTTATTGTGACCGGAGGGCTGGTTGTCGTGATGGCGTCATTCGTCGGCATTGCAAAGTCAAACCGTTATGTCGAAAAGATGGAAACTGCGAACAGCTTGCTGCGGCTGGAAATGGAGACTTTGCGGAATGACCGTTTTGTCGACATAATTTCCAGTGATTCAGATTATGGCAATTCGTTTCTGGACCAACCAGACTTCCGCCGCGTGGTTGAGGTTACCGATCTTGGTAACGTGAAACGAGTTCGCGTTCGCATTCTGTTTGATTCCGACCGGCACCAGGCAGAAGCGACTACAATGGTTGCCCAATTATAAAAGGATGAACACAATGAATCGCACGTTACAAAGCGGCGATTACTGGGCGGTGAACCGGGCACAGAAGGGCGGATCCCTTCTTGAGATGACAATTGCAATGACCCTTGGTGCGGTCGTGCTGGTTTCGCTATTCTCGCTGTATTACGTCGCAGCAGCCTCAGCAACAAAAGAAGCTAGCAGAGCTGCGGCAACGTCCGAGGGGCGACTAATGGCCATGAAGCTCGTCAGAGATGTCCGTTTGATGGGACTATTCGCCACGGAAGACATTGACGGTGACACGAATGACATCAACCGAGACGTGCCTGACATTGATTGGAGCAACGGAGTACATGAACCGGTCGAGCATGCCACGAGCTATAGTCTGGTTTTCAGCTGTGATATCGACAATGATTCCATCACTGAAACAATCGGACTATGGGCGAATGCTGACGGCATTCAGCAGGACATCTGGGAATGGCAGCGGGATTCAGTTGAGTGGGGAATTCGAAATGCCCGCGTGATCGGCCAGAACATCGACGGCGTGCTGTTCAGGTACTTTGATATGGACGGCAATGAGCTGCCTCAAGCCGGTCCGATACCTCCCGGGGGACATGTTCTGACTTCCGGTCAACGCATGCTAGTCACGGCCGTGGAAATCACCATGGTAGTGCGTTCGGATGAAGAGGCGCAAGGCGAACACCGAGAGTATGTAATGCTGCCTGACGGAAGATACTGGTACGACAACTTTCACCGTGAAGTTTATCGCTTCATGGTACGGGGACGGAACTTAAACTTGGATGCATCGTAACGCCCGAGGATTGACATGAAAAACCTACATGAACAAACGAAGGGCGGCAAGAACGGGCGACTAAAAGGTCAGCAGGGCGTTATCATGATTGCAGCGGTCGTGATGCTTGCGGGGTTGATGTTTGTGGCTACCACATCTTCCTTGCGCTCAATTGGTACTTCAAAAGTCGAGACCACCGCGCTTGACGAAACCAGAACATTTTATGCGTCCGAGGCGGCGATTGAGTGGGGTGCCGACCAACTAAGGGATCTCTTGATGACGAATCTTGATCCTGAACAAGGGACGCTGGATTCACTGCCGGCGCCGAATATGGACGGCTACCAGTATGATTTGTATGAGGTCACCCGGCTGCCGGGGACGACTGAAGAGATCATTACCACAGGCGACTACCAGGGTCTCATTGGTTTTGTCAATCGGTACAATATCACTGCAAGAGCGCAATCAGGGCGGTCGTCGACAACGATCAACAGGGAAGTCCAACATCAGTTCATTCCGCTCTTTCAGTTTGGTGTGTTCTATGATGAGGATCTGGAGATCTTTCCCGGACCTACGATGACATTCGAGGGACGTATTCATACGAATGCCGATCTGTATATGGGGGCGCAGACCGGAATTAACTGCAATTCGTATGTGACGGCCGGAGGGTATTACTGGCATCATCGTAAAGACAATGGCCACATAGACGAGACCGGACCGGTGAGAATCAAGGACAACCTTGGTGTTTACCAGAACGTTTGGCGCGGCACCTACTGGCTTGATAACCGGCGCCCGGACTGGGCGGAACAGTCATTAACCTTATGGGGCGGACAGATGCGCGACAGAGCGCATGGTATGTCTACCTTAAGGCTGCCTTTGCCTCCTGCGGCAGATCAGCATGAAATTGTTGAGCGTGCAGACTCTGTAAATGACGGGGACCAAGAGCGAGAAGTAAAGTACTGGTACAAAGCAGGACTCCGGTATGTTGACGGAAACCTCGTTGACAGCGCCGGAGTTGCCGTTGCGCCCGGCCTGACATTCGTGAGGAATCTTGCTCAAATGTATGATGACCGAGAAGACCGCTGGATGGACGTAATAAACGTCGACATCGCAAGGATGATCACGGACAGTCTTTGGCCTGACAACGGCATCATTTACATCAGCGACTATCGAACGTCCAATACAGTCGTGCGAATCAAGAACGGTTCAACGCTGCCGTCAAACGGTCTAACCATCGCAACAGACCTCCCATTATACGTATGGGGACACTACAATACGGTTAACAAGCGTGGTTCGGCGCTACTTTGTGACGCGATCACATTTCTGTCGCCCAACTGGAACGACGCAAACTCGAACCGCTCTTTGAGCAATCGCGTTCCCTCCAATATGAACGTAAATGCCTGCATCATGACGGGACACGTGCCGACAATTGATGGGGGCAATTACAGCGGCGGTCTTGAAAATCTGCTGCGTTTTCTTGAAAATTGGAGCAGTCAATGGGTGACGTACAGAGGCAGCATGATCGATCTTTGGTACAGCCGATTCCACACGCGACCCTGGAGCTATGGAAGCTACTATACAGCGCCTAAGCGAAATTGGGGATTTGATACCGACTTGCTTGACCCCGACAATTGGCCTCCGGGAACTCCGAAGGTACACACAGTTCAACGCGGCGCCTGGCGCCAGACCAGTTAAAGGACATTAGGATGAATCTGTCATTCAGCACTCCGAAGAAACCTGACCTAAAGGCAAGGCTTGCTCTGAGAAATGGCAAGTGGAAGGCGGCTCTTCCGTTCTTCACGGAACAGGCAAATGTCAACGAGCAAAACTACGCGCAATGGAACCTGCTGGGCGACATACAGTATCGTGCCGGCGACATGGTCGCAGCTTTGGAGTCGTGGCAGAAAGCAATGAACGGCTATGCCCAGGAGAGTTTGCATGAAAACGTTCTGGGCATCGGCCGGAAGATAGCGAAGAGATGTCCGGAGGAAACGGGCGTTCATCGCGACATCTCCGAAGCACTACTGGGACTGGAATACTTCGCCGACGCAATCTCCTCGTTCAGGTCATTCGTGAAACTTGCGAAGCACTCATCAATTTCTGAGAAGAAAAGCTGGTTCAGAAAGATAATGCAGTGCGAAATTCGACAGCCGCACCTGCATGAGGAATTGTTGCACATCTATGAGGAATGCGGACTAGAAGATATCGAATTACAGCGGGATATTCAGGCTTATGTCAGAAGAATGCAGGAAAGCATTGATACGGCAACAACAGCAGACGAGGCCGAAGTATTTGAAACGCCGATTGAAAAGCAATCAGAGGTCTATGAGCCGGCAGCAGACGGCCTGATGTCTATTGAATCGGACTGGACAAGCAATGACTTCTCCATTCTTAAGCAGGATTCCAACGGATATCAGCCCATGCAGTCCCATCCTGTCGAGGACCACTCACAACCTGCGTTCGAATCGATTGAAGTTCAGCAGGAAGATGATCTGCCGATTGGACAAGGAAAGGACCATTATGACTTAGGGGTGGTGTATTCAGAAATGAAGCTTTGGGACGCGGCAATAACAGAATTTCAGACCGCACGACGCGACCGAAGCTTGCGCAGCAGGGCCACAATTGAACTGGCAAACTGCTTGAAGAATTCGAATGATCCCCACCGCGCACTGCGAGTTCTAGAGGAAGAGTCCAACTCGAACGGGAACGAAGCCGAGGCGCAAAGTGAGCTATTCTATCACATGGGATTGCTCAATGAAGTACTTGGAAACGGGTCAGCCGCGAAGCAATGCTTTGAAAAGGTCGCACCCGACTCGGCACACGCAGCCGATGCAGCGCTGAGGATGTCACGCACATCGGTGCAGAGCAATTAGGGAAAAGGGCAAGGGCAAATGGAACTCAAGGGCCTGCTGGAATTACTGTTTACAAAGAAGGCGTCTGACCTCCACCTGAGAGTTGGAAGTGTGCCTGTGCTCAGGATTGACGGTAATCTTTTCGGTACGAGACCGGAACCAGTCGCTGAGCGGGAGATGAGCGCACTCTTGAACGAGTGTCTGACCTCAGGACAGCTCGAAAGATTCTTGCACGACAAGGAACTTGATATGGCGCTTACTGTCCCCGGGCATGGCCGAGTGCGTGTCAACGCCTATTTTCAAAAGGGGACGCCTGCACTCGCATTTCGCGCAATCAAGACGGTAATTCCCGGTTTTAAAGAACTTGGCCTGCCGACCGCGATTGAAAAGATGTGCTCAAACAAGCGTGGCATCATCCTCCTGACCGGTGCCACCGGATCCGGCAAGTCTACAACGATGGCGTCGATGATAGAACATATCAATCAGACGCGAAGTGTAAACATTCTGACCATCGAAGATCCAATAGAGTACGTATTCTCAAACAAGAAGTCTCTGATAGCCCAACGCGAAGTCTTGATCGATACGGAGTCATTTCTGGCCGCGTTGACACATGCCTTGCGTGAGGACCCGGACATCATCATGGTCGGTGAGATCCGCGACCAGATGACAATGAAGATCGCTCTGCAGGCAGCGGAAACGGGGCACCTTGTACTGACGTCGTTGCACACGCTGAATGCGGTAGAGGCTGTCAACCGTATCATCTCCTTCTTTCCATTGAATGAGCAAACTCAAATTCGTACAATGCTTGCAGGTTCATTGCAAGCTGTGATTTCGCAAAGACTAGTGAGCAGGAAGGACAGCAGAGGTCGTGTGCCGCTTTGTGAAATTCTTGTCAATACGGCCGCTGTTCGTGAATGTCTCACGGTACCGGAAAAAATGCACCTGGTGCACGGCCTGATTGAAGATGACCAGGGAACGCACGGAATGCAGTCATTCGATCAGTCCATTCTTAGCCTGTATAAACAGGGCATCATATCGTTTGAAACTGCGATAGAGAATGCGAACAATCCCAATGACCTTGAAATGGCCGTACGCGGCATCAAGTCGTCCGGATCGCGGCTGGCGGAGGTACAATGAGAACTTCTGCGCAGCCCTCTTTACTTGACATCGTCGGACAAAAGAGCAATGGCAATTACACCGGAGCGTTGACCGTATATGACGGACAGTCCGCCATTCAGCTCTGGTTTGTTCGCGGAAACCTGGCGCATGCCACAAGCAGCACCGGCGAAACCGGCTGGAAGGCGCTGGAAGGGTCATGCGGAAGCATAAGTGAAATTGTTGAAGAGTCCGAAGGTACATTGCCGCCTGAAAGGTCCATTCGAGTTGACACCGGGAAGCTTCTGAAAGCGGTGCGTTCGGTTGTCGGAAGCAGGAGCATCCAGAGGATGTATGTTCCTGTGCCATTACACTCAAGATTGCAGGCGAAGTTTGCCGCGCTCAGGAAGAAGAGTTCCGGATTGCGCAGCTACGAAACCGGACTTAGTGCTCATGATCCGCGTCAAACGCCTGACATTAGCATGTCAGAGGGCACACGAGACCGGATTGTTGTGGAGAGAGATCCGATGGGGTCGACATACATCCATAAGCTGGGAGTGCAGCAGCTTATCGTGCGTGGCGACGAGAATATAACAACGGCCGAACTCATGTGGGCAGGGAATGAACTTTGGAAGGAACTGTTGACTGAAGCGCAGGGAAGAACTGAGAATGAGTAAGAGCCAGCAATTTGACGAGACACTTGCAGCAAGACTCCTGGAAACGGAAATTGTCACAGAGGCTGATTTGGGAGTTGTCCGCGAGTTGCAGAGCAGCACGGCGATTGGGCTTGCAGAAGCGCTTGTTCAGCTTGAGTTGCTCAGTGATCGGGAAATGGAAAGAATTATCCATTCAGTCAACGAATTGCGAACAGTTAAACTTGAACAGATACAGATTGATCCGAATGCGGTGCGGCATGTTCCCAAGCGTGTGGCACTTGCGAATCGATGCCTGCCTGTGAGACGAACGGGCAACACGCTGGTAGTTGCCTATGGCGGAGGAGATTTTGAGGCAGTCAGAGAAGCGCTTCGCGCGGTAACTGATTTTGATATTGTCGTGCTTGCGGCTGAGCAGTCGGCCCTTGAGCACGCGCAGTTCATTCACTATGGAGATTCGACCGACATCTCGACGGTCAATGCAGGAACCGCCATGCCCGCCGTTCCATTCCAGCCGGCGTGGGGGATTCCAATGGCGTGGCGCTTGACTTTTGACACTTTGATTGAGCATGACGGAATCGTAAAAGGCCGTGAGATTGCCAAACAAATCGCGTCCAGGCAATCCGAATGCAGCAAATCACCGATTCTATTTGTCGGACCAAAAGGTTGCGGTAAATCGCATATTCTCAAGGCGGTGAGAAACTACGTCTCCTCCAATGAACCGACGACCAGGGGGCTTTATTGTACCGGGGCTCAGTTTGCGGAGAGTTTGGCAAGTCATTACATAGCGGGTACCGTCGAGGCATTTCGGTTTGACCTTCGCGACCGGGATCTCGTCCTGATCGACGATGTCGCAGATTTGTACAGCTCCAGCTTGTGTGAGCGCGAGCTTGAGAATCTCATTAATGTAATGCTGAAAAAGGGTGGCGTTGTCGCACTTACCATGACCGATGAAGCCTACATTGCCGGACCAAGTTCCGTGTCACTCAAGGAGCTGTTTGGCAATGGAACGGAGGTCATACTTGGAAAGCCCTCCCGAGACAGTCTGAAGAAAATGGTCTTGAACGCCTCGCAGGGAAAGAACTGTTCAGCAGCTATCGAAATTATTGACAGACTCAATGATGATGACGTATGCATAAGTGCAGTACGCAACTTCGTCCTTGAGATTAAGTAGTTCGCATCATTCACGAAGGCAATAGCATGAGTTGCAAGGTCTTGATGATAGATGATGATGCCAGATACCTTGACTTGCTCGCAATGATGTTAGAAGATCACGGATTTGAGGTCAAGTCTTGTACCAAGCCTGATCAGTTCATTACTGCACTCAATGAGTTCAAGCCCGATGCTTTGGTTATCGATATTCTAATCGGGAGCATCAGTGGAATTGATCTTGCGGGTTCAATTCGGCTTGATCACATGTACGCAGACATTCCGATTGTATTCATGAGCGCTTGGACCGGTGTTGGACACCACAGGCTTCCAAGCAACAGCAATAAGCTTTATAAGCCTTTTACAGTTCGTGAACTGACCGATTCAATTGAAACGTTGTTGGTGAAGAGTGGAAAGCTTCGCGTCGAAAAGTATGATGACTGATCAAAAAGATAAAGATACATTCTCGCTTTGCGAGGGACTTGCTCGCTGGGCACCTGACATTATCTACGTGGTGGACAAGTCAGGCAGTATCCGTGAAGGAAATGACAAGTTCTGGACGGAGAGCGGTTTGTCAAGGGACTCTGCCGGGCCTGCTGCATTGCTTGGCTTGATGAGTGAAGAGTACAGGCAAGCCGCCTTGCGCACGTGGGCTGCGATAACCCAGTTCCGGAAGCCGATGCGCTCGACGATTCGATTCAAAACCAAGCGTGGTGACTTAAAGGTGTTCGACGTCAATGAAGCACCACTGCAGGATGACGGTGACCGCGGGCTTATCATTGGAATCGGGCGCGATGTTTCGGAAGAGTTCGCCATTGAAGAGAAGCTCTGGAGTTCCATAGATGCACGTGAGTCGGCTCTTGAATATTCCGTAAGAGCGTCGCTGGGGCTTGTCAAGGGCTATGTGTATTCGCTGCACAAGCTCGATGACATGCCCGCGGAAAAGCGCAGCCGTTTTGTCAGAATCATCGCCGATGAAGTGGACGCAATGAGTCGGGGAATTGAGAATTTGCTCTACGGACGAGGTAACGGAGAGATTCGGGCTGAACAGGAACTTTTTGATCCTTGGGACGCGATTATTGAAGGGATGCACGGCTTGCAGTCAGAAGCGGTCCGCAGGAGCGTAAAGCTATCGCTTCAAAGGCCCGATTCAGAGTTGAGCTTCTACGGTCAGCCTCTTGCGGTGACTCGTATTGTTGAGAACCTGATTGAGTTTTGTATGCTGAGGGTAACTCATGCAGGTGAGATCAAATTAAGCCTCAGCGATTCGCTAGAATACATCGAAGTCGTTATTGAGGACTCGGGTCCGGCAATAACTCCTGAGCAAGCGGAATGGCTATTGAGCGCAAATCGCGTGCTCAATACCGAAGAGACAGTTAGCTCAGGCAGCAAATTCGATTTGGAAGTCGCACGACTTCTGGCAAATTCCATGGGCGGAGGAATAACTGCGGAGCCGCTGGACGAGCGCGGCCTGCGTTTTACGGTTATGTTTCCGCGCAGTAGTATTGTGTTTGGACGAGACAATGCCGCCGAAGCGGCGGTTTCAATCTAGCAAACTGTTACCGTTAAGAATAGGGCAAGCCATGGCGAAGAGAAACAAGATTGGAATCGGTATTGATGTGGGCAGCAAGCGCATGCGCCTGGCTGTACTCAAGAGTGTCGGTGACAGTGTGGCATTGGACAAGTTAGCCTGCGTGGATCTTCCGCAAGATGCAATCGTAGACGGCGCTCTGATGGACAACATCGTTGTCACGGAAGCTCTCAGCCACCTGGTAAAGGACAACGGCCTAAAAGGCAAAGATGTTGCACTCGCGATTGGCGGCCGTCAATTGATGATCAAGAAGATTACCACTGACGACATGTCGGACCAGGAGCTTCGCGGTGCGATTGAGTACGAAGCAGACGCCAACTTGCCGTTCAGCATTAGCCAAGTATCGCTGGATTACGCGCGTCTGCAGCAGGACGTGGACAGCGGGCGAATGGATGTGTTGCTTGTTGCCGCTAAGAATGAAGTCGTGTTTGACGCCGTGGAGCCGATGTTCTGGGCCGGTATGAAGCCCAAACTGGTTGAGGCCGCGCCTTTTGCCATACAGGCGGCCTTGACCGAAGCCGGATACTTGGATGAGGAGGGCGTCATCGGCGTTCTTCACATCGGCTTTCAGAGCACGGAGGTGATGCTGTATGACATGTCACAGTTCGAAACGAGTCGCAGTGTTCCTATTGGCGGCAAAACTTATGTAGAAGGATTGATCCGCCGTTGCGGGTTCGGTTTCGACAAGGCGTTAAGTCTGCTGTCAAAGCACTCTCTGAACGAGGAAGAGCAAGAAGCTCTCGATGCCGTTGCGCGATCCGTAAGCGAGCGATTGGCGGAACAGATTGAGCGAGGCCTGCCCGAGTATCTGGGAGTACTTGCCGAGAAGCCAATATCCAAGCTCTTGCTCTGCGGCGGAGGCGCTGAGCTTCCGTTCCTTCAACCGGCAATGAGACGAAGGTTTGGTCTCGAGGTAGATGTCGTCAACCCATTCCGTCGAATGGTTGAGAGTGACAAGGGCAGCGAAGCTCCATCCGACGGATCAGGTGCGGGATATGCATGTGCAGTAGGATTAGCCCTTCGGTCTATGGGAGGCAATCATCCCGGATTCAACTTGATCAACCGAGAGGACCGACCGGAAAGCAAGAGGGCGAACTACTTAGGCGCTAAAGCTGTTGTTCCAATCATGGGAGTGTCGGCCGTTCTGCTTGGCATGACCATTGTGCATCTGAGTCAACAAAACAGGATATCGGCACTCGAGGCAAAGCTCGAGGCTATTCGTTCGGAAACTGATTTGTACCGCGATAAGATTGCGGTCGTCGAGGATTTAACTGTGAAGCGCGCGGACGTGTCCGAGCGAATTGACGTTATTCGTGAGCTCGATCGGAACAGATTCGCCAGAGTCGAAGTGCTTGAGATGCTGGCAAGGCGTTTACCTTCGCTGACGTGGCTTACGGAGGTCAAGGAATCACCTACTCCGGGTGGAGCGGGAATTCATATCTCCGGAGTCACCAGTTCGAACACAAAAGTAGCTGAGTTCATGACCGCTCTGCTGCAGGAGTCGCGTGTGAAAGGTGTTGACCTGCTCGTTACGCAGATCAACAAAATTGCAGAGACAGAGGTCACGGATTTCACTCTGCAAGTGACGCTGCCTGAAATTGAAATGCAGACAGTAAAGCCCAAGAAGGAGAATCTCTTGAAGAAAGGCGCTGAGGCGGTGAAAGAGAAGAACAAGGCTTTGGACGAAGCCAAGCGGGAAAGCGGAAAAAAATAAATTGTATATAGATATGACGGGAGGTTCCATGCGGAGCATCATCATTACGGGCGTTATCCTGTTTGCAGGCTTGTTTGCCGTGTCTTGCGACAAAGACATTGACGAAGACAACAGTTCGGCAAAGATTTCAGGGTATGTCTATTTGTCACACGCGGATCCGACGGGAGTCCGTGGCGTTCGGGTTATTGTCGAGGCTGATCCGGAGGCAGAGAATCCGTATCTTGGGCCGGACAGATGGTTTGAGACGGACGAAAACGGCTACTTTGAAGCCTACATTTTTCTGGGTTCAGACCCTGAGAGCGGAGAATTTCTCTATGTCGGCGACGCTTTTGTGCAGTATTTCTACGACGACAGATCCTACGGCGGTTCCGGCGGAATCACCCTTTCGCCGGGTTCCCATTTCCTGATGCCGCCGCTTTATCTGAACTAAAGGACTACATAAATGTCTATCAACCTCCGAAGCCCGAGCACGCAGAAACTGCTGATTGTAGTTTTTCTGCTATTCGGCGCTGTGTATGCCTACTCAAATTTTGTGTACACACCGCGGAAGGACCTTGCTGCACGGCTCGAGAAGAGCATTGCCGAAGAGCAAGAGATGCTGACGAAAGGAAAGCGCGTTGCAGCGAATTTCCAGACTGTGCAGGAAGACTATGCACGGCTTATGGAAAGCTGGGAAGTCGCGATCGAGCTGCTGCCAACACAGCAGGAAATGGATGCGCTTCTCAAGAGCATTTCAGAAGAAGGCAGCAAGCGAAATGTAAACTTCCTCCTGTTCCGGCCGTTGGATCCCGTGGAGCAACCCTATTACTGGGAGTACCCGATTCAAATCAAGACGCTTTCACAGTACCACAACTTAGGCAGATTCATTTCCAGTATTGCCGGCTTGGAGCGAATTGTGAATGTGCGCAATCTAAAGTTGAATGCGTATCGACCGAGTAAAGGGAGAAGTCCGAACACCGTGGAGGCCGAGTTCATGGCGACAATTTACGTCTTCAAGGAACTAGGCTCACCCGTGCAAGTTACGCCGAAGGAAGACGATAAGAAGGGCAAGCGCAAGAAGAACGTCGAGGAGGACGCATGATGAGAACGGGCATTCTTACGTTAGTAATGACCTTTTGCGTCACGGTTGCGATTGCAGAGGAGGCGGACAATCCAGTTAAGCGGAAAAAGCTCGCTCCGAGCGAGCCGCGGCCGGCACAGCAAGAGGATTTTCTTCCCAGAGAAGGCGAGACCCTGACTACTGCAACGGAAGGATTGGACTCGCTGGGTGTCCTGCCTACTGAAGTTGAGACACGAAGCAATGGTGGTACCCGAAGGGTAAAACTTGAAACGACCATATTCAAGCGGCATGAGCCAGTATATTATCTGGCGACGGACCTCCGTGATCCGTTTCGTGCGCTTGTGAATGATGAGAAGAAGGAAGGCGAGGTTAAGACGGACCTGCTTCGGCTCGAAGATGCGATCCTTACCGGTGTAGTGTGGTCCGACGGGAAGTACCTGGCAATGGTTCGTGACAAGGACGGGAAGAGTTTCTTCCTTCGAGAAGGCGACAGTGTATACAGCGGCAAAGTTCTGTATGTAGGACAAACCGAAGCTGTCTTCGAAGTAACTGAATTCGGTGATTACGCGAGAATTACCCTGAAGGTTCAAGGATCATAGGTCCGGCAGTATTCCGGCATAAAATTCGAAAGGTGCAATGATGCAGCGCATTTGGATCATACTCATTCTGATGTCGATGACGGCAAGCTCACCGTTGTTGGCTCAAAGTACAAGGGACGCGGGATACGAACGGCGAATATCCATGAATGTCGAGCAGGCGGATATCAGAACCGTACTGCGCTCGATTGCAGAATTCTCAGGCACAAATATTGTCGCCGGCTCTGAAGTAACAGGTCCCGTGACGGTTCTCCTGAACAACGTGCCTTGGCGCGAGGCTCTCGACAACGTCCTTCGCATCAACGACTTTGTGGCCGTGGAGGAGAAAGGTGTTATTCGAGTCACGACTCATAAAGACATCGCCAGCGCAGAGAAGTTGGAAGCGCTTCAGACGAACATCTACAAAGTGAAGTATGCTCGAGCAGAGACCCTGAAGAAGACTCTGTCAAAGCTGCTTAGTGAACGAGGGAAAATGGAGTCGGACACCCGCGCAAACACGCTTATTGTCACGGATATCCCCAATGTCATTTCGTCCATGGATATGTTGGTAGAGAACCTTGATCAACCGACCTCGCAGGTCCTGGTGGAGGCGAAGATAGTACAGGTTGACGCTTCACGCAGCAGAGAGCTTGGTGTAGCCTGGGGGGTGGGAAATCTCAATAATCCGCTATCTAACACGCAAGCAGGCGCAAGCGTCGATCTTGGAGTAGTTAATCCCACTGGTTCGTTTACATTTGGAAAATTGCATAACGGAGTGGACATCAACGCCACTTTAAGTGCGCTTGAGGAGGACAATGCAGCGGAAGTGCTTTCGCAGCCGTCCGTACTCATAAACGACAATGAGTCCGCTCAGATCACATCGGGCAAGAGAATTCCGATTAACAGAATTGACGAGTCCGGCAATATCGTCACGGAATTTTACGATGTGGCCGTGAAGTTAAACGTCACACCGCATATCAACCCTGACAACGAAGTCCTGATGACGCTGAATCCGGAAGTAGCCGATTTGTCCGGCGAAGCGACTGTTGCGGGCGGAATCATCATCCTGACCTCAGAAGTCAAGACCACATTGCTGGTCAAGGATGGCGAGACTGTTGTCATCGGCGGTGTAATTCGTTCCAAGGAAGGCAAGCTGAACCGGAGGGTGCCGCTGTTGCACGCGATTCCATTGTTTGGACGCCTGTTCGACTATGAGGTCGAGACCTCTGACAAGTCGGAAATCTTGGTTTTTGTGACACCAAGGGTTATCCCGGCTGAGATGGCCAAGAATTAGTATAGATAAACAGGTGTAGGAGGACATCGCATTCCCCTGCACGCAATCATGCACGGATTGCATGGCGGCAAGTCGCAATAAGAGGACTTGCCGCTTGTTTTTTATTAATTTAAGTACTTGATTTGTGATGGCCCATGATGTGCTGAAAGTTAGTGTAAACATTGACTTTATTGCATGGTATCGTTAGTTTAGAAGATTGAAACTGTCGTGAGCTTTCAGCTCGTTCTCCCATTGGGGCAGCTCTGGGGGATGGTTTGGTGTCTGCCCGCAAAACGGAGTGAATGGATGAAGCTGAGGAACGTGGGATTGGCTATTTGGGTTTTGGGTCTGTGTACAATCGCTGCCGCAGGTTCCGGCGAGCGTTGGTACGGAGTCGATTATTTGAACGGCAGAGCACTGGTAGTGCTGTCTGATGCCGGAGAAGAAATGGAGCCGGTAATTGGCGGGGATGGAATCGTTAGTGTCGGTTCCGAACAGTTGGACGCGGTTTTCAGAGAATTTGAGTGCACGTCCATGTCCCGGTTGATACCGGATGCAATCCTTGACAAGGTGCCAACAGCTTCGCCTGACGCATACAGGACGTACTTGCTGAAGTTCAGAACTGAGTACCCCGTGTTGGCGTTCCTGGACGCGTTACTGGCTACTCCTTACGTTAAGTACGCTGAGCCTGACGTCTTGCAAAGGCTATTTAGAATACCGAATGATGATCGTTGGAACAGCCAATATGACAAGTCGTTAATGGGCGCGCCAGCTGTATGGGATTTGACGACCGGAAGCCCCGAAATCATCTGTTCGGGCTTGGACACCGGTGTGGATTGGAGGCATCCCGATTTGCGTGATATACTCTGGGTCAACCCCGGTGAAGACCTTGACGGCGATCAGGAGCCTTTTACAGAGTCTGATTACCCAGGGGACATCGATGACCTGAACGGTGCCGATGATGATGGCAACGGCTATGCGGATGATTTCCTTGGCTGGGACTTCATTTCAGGCATCGGAGGCTGTGCCGGTGGTGAAGATTGTGATACACAGCAGGACAATGATATGTACGGACTTGAGTCGCATGGTACCCATGTCGGAGGAATCATGGTCGCTCAGGGGAATAATGAGATTGGTATTGCCGGCTTCTCCTGGGTAGGCAAATTGATGGCCCTGCGCTGCGGATATCTGGCCAGCGACGGTCAAGGTTACATGCCGCAATCCGCCACCGTCCCGGGAACATATTACTCTATTGCCAACGGTGCTGATATCATCAACATGTCCTACGGTGGACCAGGATTTTCGAATATTGCTTCATCGGCAACTGTAGCGGCCTGGCAAGCAGGATTGCTTCTGTTTGGTGCTTCAGGGAATGACAACGTCAGTGGGATTCACTACCCGGCGGGATACAATGATGTCATTGCAGTTAACGCAACCAATTCCAATGACCAGAAGGCCGGCTTTTCAAATTATGGCGCCTGGACGGACATTTCGGCGCCGGGCGTGGGCATTATGAGCACCGTGCGGGAAGGCGGATACCAGGCGTGGGATGGGACGTCCATGGCTTCGCCCAATGCAGCCGGTGCGGCGGCATTGTTGTGGGCGCTGTTCCCTGACTTCACGAATTCTTCGCTTCGCGATTTGATCTATGTGTCTGCAACAAATATCGATGCGATCAATCCAAACTATATAGGGTTGCTCGGCGCCGGGCGAGTGGACGTTGAGACAGCAGCCTCAATGCTTCTTCCCAGCCTGTCCGTCACCTCGAGCTCACTCCTTGACAATTCCGGCGACAGCGACGGTCGACTGGAAACAGGTGAGAGCGGTACTCTTACAATGGTTATTGCCGCGGATCCAAACTGGGCAACGGCAACAAATATTCAACTTAATGTGACTTCCAGCGATCCGTCAGTAACTGTGTCAAACGGATCTCAATCAATCGCCATGCTGGCTCCCGGACAGGCGCAAAGCGTTGAAGTGACCCTCACAGCCGGGACGATCCCGGACGCATTCTGGCTTACGTTGGATGTTGCAATCACAACAGCCGAAGGATTTGATCGTACAGTCAATTACACAATGCGTGTGGGACGGGGAAGGGTCCTCGTGGTTGACGATGACGGTTCGGCCAACTTCCAGAGATTCATGTTCGATGAGCTTGACGAGATGGGAGCCGTTCCCGATATGTGGTCGAGTTCGCTTGACGGCAGTGTTCCTGGCAGTGAACTTGTGCATTATCCCGCAGTGTTTTGGGTATGCGGCAATGAGACTGCCAACACACTTTCGCAAGACGAAAGGAATGCGTTGGCAAACTATTTGAACGGCGGCGGAAAACTGCTTATCAGCGGACAAGGTATTCGTAACGATATTTCCGGTGAGTCCTTTTTTGCAGATTATTTGCATGCCGCTTCTGACGGTGATGCCGCAGGCGATCGTGTGGTTCGCGGCGCAACCGGCAACACGACATTTGGCGATCTTAATCTACTTCTTCAAGGCGGCAGCTGTGCCAACAACGGACAGATTGGACCCGATAAGATTCTGCCAGTGAATGGAAGTATTGCCGCCTTTGAATACACGAATGTCGGCGGAGTCGGTGCGGTGATGTATGACGGCGCTCACAAGGTCTTGTATTTCGCATTTTCTCTTGAGGCCGCGTGCGGTCTGGCAGGAACGAGTCACTACTCCGTTGTGTTGCAGCGCACGCTTGACTGGTGGGGAGTCTCGCTTGACGCTGAGGAGTTTGTGCCAGCCAGCATCCCTGCTTCATTCACTTTGATTGGGAATTACCCCAATCCATTCA
Organism: bacterium; assembly: GCA_013360195.1. Lineage (NCBI taxonomy): Bacteria > bacterium. The sequence goes on along the minus strand of JABWCQ010000002.1, from coordinate 407,132 downwards.
ATCCTACAAGCGACGTCCGGTTTGAGGTCTCTTCGTCTACGAACGTCGAATTGAGTGTTTATGATATTCAGGGGCGGCTTGTTCAGACGCTTGTTAACGGCGTCGTTCAACCGGGCATGCATTCAGTGCAATTTAACGGCGAAGGGCTTTCCACTGGCGTGTACTTCGCACGTCTGGCCGGAAATGACAAAGTGCAAACCGTCAAAATGGTGCTGCTGAAATAGACTAATCTTGGTTCTCTCCCGGGAATCAGCTGGATACAGGAAAGGGATCAACCGTGAATCGCAGTTTTCGCTTGTTTCTAAGCGTTGTGCTAATGCCCTTATGGGCACTGGCTTCAAGTAGTCCATACCCGGACGGCACGGAATGGCTGCCGGGCAGATTAATGGTGAACTTCCAAAGCTCCGTTGGCTCCATCCAAACCGTCGAAAAGGGAGTAGGTGCGCTTTCTTTAGGGGTTTCGAATGTAGACATGCTGCTGACGCGATTTCAAGTGAATGGAATCTATCGCATTGTGCCCGACGGCGTGTTATCGCGGTTGCCCGTCGCACCTGATGCGGAGCGACTGGTTGTCCTCCGCTTTCCGGAACACTTTGATGTTCTCGAAGTGCGAGAGGCTTTTCTTTCTTTACCGGAAGTAGTTGATGCGGAGCCGGACTTTTTGCTCCGTTCGATGGAACAAATACCCAATGACATTCAATGGAATCAGCAGTGGGATAAGGTCCTCATGAGCTGTCCGGAAGCATGGGATTTTGGTCAAGGAAGTATGGATCTCCAAGCAGTCGCGGTAGACAACGGATTCTGGTGGCCGCATCCGGATGCCCGAGGGAATCTTTGGGTAAATCCTGGTGAGGATCTTGACAATGACAATGATCCATACTGGGACGGTGATTATCCCGGTGACATAGATGACTTGAACGGAGCCGACGACGACGGAAATGGATATCCCGACGACTTAATCGGCTGGGATTTCATTGACAACATTGGAGGCGGTGCTCCGGGGGAAGATGTTGACACTCCTGACAATGATACAAGGAGCACGGGTAATCATGGCACGCATGTTCTGGGATTGATTGGAGCAGTCGGGAACAATGAAATCGGAGTAGCCGGAGTTTGCTGGAACTTGAAGATCATGGCTAGCCGCGCCGGTTACCAACCTGCAAATGGTGAAGGTTTGATTGTTACGTCGGCTGCCATTTCTACTATGAATTGGGCTGTGGCGCACGGTGTTGACATTATCAATCTGTCCTACGGGGGGCCGGGATTCAGCAATCAAGTGAACAATACGATTCAAGCGGCATGGGCGAGCGGCGCTTTGATCTGTGCGGCATCCGGAAACGACGGTAATAACCAGATGCAGTATCCATGCGGATACCAGAATGTTGTGTGCGTGGGTTCCGTTGACCAGAATGACCTGGTTTCCAGCTTCTCGAATTTTGGATCGCATGTGGATTGCTTTGCACCGGGCGGCGGAGTCCAATCACTCAGCACGAATAACGGATACGCAAATTCTCAAGGCACGTCCATGGCTAGCCCGAATGCTGCGGGCATCTTTGCGCTTGTTTGGTCGATTCTGCCTGACCTGAATAACGGTCAATTGCGGGATGTTGTTCTTCAAAGTGCCGAAGACATACAGGATGAAAACCCGGACTATGACTCGACCGATTTGGGTTGGGGCAGGGTGGATGCTGCAAATGCACTTGCGTCACTCCTGCCGAATCTGAGCGTAGACGCTACGACAATCAGCGGCGATCCTGACGCGGACGGAAGATTAGAGATGAATGAGACGGCGCAGCTGCATTTTGAGGTGAGCAATGCTGAAGGGTGGTTTCCGGCTCTGAACACGGTTGTGAATGTATCAACCGATGATCCTAACTTGACTCTGAATAACGTCAATTACACGATACAGTCACTTGGCAGCGGCGAGTCAACCGTGTTAACAAGCCCCACTGCCACGATTTCCTGTGGTTCGAACGTTCCTTGGGCCTATACAGCATCGTTGAATGTTGAGTTCATTCTTGACGGAAATGTGAGACTGAATAGAACCGCGACACTTCGAATTGGACGGGCACCGACCCTTGTTGTCGATGACGACAACGGAACTTTTTTTTCGGCATTTTACGGCACAGCTTTGGCCGCCGGCGGATTCAATTATGACGATCATTCAACGGTGTTGAATGGTTCTGTGACATCTGCATTGTTGAATCATTATGACAACGTTATCTGGGCCTGCGGCAATGAGCAGAGTAATACATTGACGGCTGGAGACAGGAGTGCGTTGCAATCATTTCTCGATGCCGGAGGCAATCTATTTCTTGCCGGGCAAGGAATTGATGAAGATACAGATGTTCGCAACAGTACTTTCTACAGCGATTACCTTCATAGTCAAAGCGGAGGGGCATCCGGTTCAACTCAGTTGACGGGAGTGAGCGGTGATCCTATTTCAGACGGCGCAAATCTCGTCCTGATTGGCGGTGGTTGCGGCGGAAACGGCAGTGCGAGCCCATCTGTTCTGTCAGCTGCAAACGGCGGAGTGATTTGTTACACATACAACTCAAACGGTCTTGGCGGTGCGATTAGATACGAGAATTCCACGTACAAGACAGTTTATTTCGGTTTCGCGCTTGAGGCAGCATGCGGGGCCGTTGGCACGGCGCATCACAGAGAGGTTATTCGAAGGGTGATGAACTGGTTTGGCGCCGTATCAGACGTTGACGAGAATCCCGGTCAACTTCCGCTTGATTTCAGTGTATCCTCTGCGTACCCCAATCCTTTCAATCCAGAGGCATCGGTTGAGCTTGAACTTGCCAGAAACGCTCGAGTTCGTGTAACTCTTCACGATGTCCTGGGCCGTCAGGTTACCCTAATCGCCGATCGAGATGTCCCCGCAGGTCAGCATAAAGTTCATATTGATGGCAGTAACCTGTCAAGCGGTTCATACTGGCTGAATGTTTCCGTTGACAGACGGAGCCATACGCAACGTGTGATATTGCTCAAGTAGATATAGGTTAGATTGCACGAAAGCCCCGCCAATCGGCGGGGCTTTCGTGTTTTGCCCTACTGCATCGGCTACAGTTTTTCGTCTAAGACATAGCCGTCTCCTGAAGTACCCTCCAAGTAAGCCGCAAGCAGCTTCACACAGGCTTCAAGATCCGACTTGCTAACCATTTCTACTGTAGAATGCACATATCTGAGGGCAACTGAGATTGCAGCCACAGCTGTATTGCCCGAGACCATCCGCATGCCGCCGCCATCGGTTCCACCACGCGGCAGGATCTCATATTGCCAAGGAATTTTCTTTTTTGTTGCGATATCCTTCAGCTCTCTGACAATTTTGGGATTCGAGATCATGGAACCGTCCATGACCTTGATACACGCGCCGCCGCCTATTTTCGTGACATAATCTTGCGGAGCAGAACCGGGAATGTCAGAGGCGATGGTTACGTCCAGCGCAATGCCAACGTCGGGATGCACGTCGCGGGCGGCCGCAATGGCACCGCGTATACCAACTTCTTCCTGTGTTGTTGCAACTGCGTAGATGTTTACGGAGTGCTTCTTGACAAGCTTAAGCGCTTCAATCATAAGCCACACACCGAATCGATTGTCAATTGACTTTCCGGTCAGACACGCGCCGATTTCGTCCAGTTCCCGTGCCATTGTGATTGGATCGCCTAACTCAACCAGTTTCTCGACTTCCTTTGCCGGTAAACCGAGATCCACGTAGTAATCAGTAACATCCAGAATCTTTTTCTTTTCTTCATCCTTCAAGACATGCACCGGGCGCGTTCCCATTACGCCAAGAAGCCTTTTTTTGGAAGTGTGTACATATACTCGTTGGCTCATTAGAGTTCGAGCATCGAAGCCCCCGAGGGGTTGAAATCTCAAGAAGCCATCTTTGTCGATGTGTGAGACTATGAATCCGATTTCATCCATGTGCCCAGCCAGCATCACCTTCTTCTTGCCGGTCCCTTTCTTGAGCGCGGTCATGTTACCCATCGCATCAACAGAAACTGAAAGCCCGAGTCGTTCAAATTCCGATCTGATTAAGGCGCGAATACCTTCTTCGCGTCCGGAAACCGCGTGACTTTCACATAACTTTTTCAGGAGTTTGAAGTCCATTTTCCCTCGATTCATGTTGTTAGAATGCCTTACTGGAAAATAACCAAAATCCTGCTGAATGGCAAGCGAAAAGGCCTCGGAGATCCGAGGCCTTTCTATGTCTAACAAAGCGATACGCTTAGTCCATTTGCCTGCGAAGAAAGGTTGGAACTTCGAAGTCGTCCAAGGTGCCTTCACCTTCATCACCAACGACTACCGGTTCGAGGCGTCCATTGACCTCCCTTGTCAGGGGCTGCACATTTATCGGAAAGCTCTCCAGGACTTTCTCGATTCTCACAGGTTCTCTGCGGATTACCGAAGATCCTTCTGCTTGTATTGCAATCGGACGGTTCAATGAAGCGGTCTTGAATGCACCGTTTGATCTAGACGTTGATGAGGCACGGTTAAATCCCGTGGCAATCACGGTAACACGAACTTCATCGTCAATACTTTTGTCAATAACCGCTCCAAAGATCACTTCTGCTTCCTCGCCTGCGGCTTCAGTAATAACTGTTGTCGCATCGGCGACATCCATTAAGGTCAGGTTGCTCCCGCCGGTTATGTTTACCAAGACCGAACGTGCGCCGTCAATAGATACCTCCTCGAGCAGGGGGGAGGAAATTGCTTGCTGTGCCGCTTCAACTGCTCTGTGCTCTCCGGTTCCAACTCCAACGCCCATAAGCGCATCACCTTTGGCCGCCATCACAGTACGGACATCGGCAAAATCAAGATTCACCATACCGGGCTCGGTGATTAAGTCCGAAATTCCCCGAGTTGCGTGCAATAATACGTTATCGGCCAGCTTGAACGCGTCAACAAGCGACGTATTTCGATCGACAAGTGAGATTAATCTCTGATTTGGAATCACTATCAACGTATCGACCTGGCTTCGGAGCTCTTCAATACCCTCCATGGCATGCGCCATTCGCTTCTTACCTTCGAACGAGAATGGTTTTGTGACAATTCCAACCGTAAGAGCTCCGCACTCCCTTGCAATCTGAGCAACTGTCGGGGCCGCTCCCGTCCCTGTCCCGCCGCCCATTCCCGCCGTCACAAACACCATGTCTGCTCCGGAAAGGAGTTGCTTTATTTCTTCGCGATTCTCTTCGACAGCCTCGCGTCCAACTGCCGGGTTGGCGCCTGCCCCTAGACCACGCGTTGATGCTGTGCCAATTTGAATTTTGCGCGGTGCGGAATTGGTGTCCAGAGCCTGGGCGTCGGTATTGACCGCGATGAAGTCCACGTTTTTAAGGCCTGCCTCTATCATCCAATTCAGCGCATTTCCGCCGGCACCACCGACTCCGACCACTTTCATTTTTGCGCCGAGAGAATTGTCTGCGAACATGAATTGCATAGCTGCCATTGATGTTACTCCTTCAAATATGTGAATCTGTTAGAAAATCTCGGAAAAGAACTTTCGGACCCTAAAGGTTGTGCGTGTCGTCCAAGACTCGGATCTGCTGCCGCTTCTGGCTGCTTCCGTCCATTGACGATTGCCATGCTTCACCAGTCCAACGGCGGTAGCGAACTTTGGACCCAACCCGAGGTCATTGGGAATCATGATGTCTTGTGGTGCACCGATCCGAACCGGCAATGCGAAGATCTCTTCGGCAATTTCAGCCATGCCGGACATAGAAGCACCTCCACCAGTCAATACTATACCTGCACCAATGTGCTCCAGAACTCGTGTCTTTTTCAGCTCATCGCGTGCAATTCCGAATATCTCTTCAACGCGCGGACCAATAATTGATACCAGCATTGATCGGCTTAGCTCGCGCGGCTCACGACCGCCTATGCCAGGTATCTCGAGAAAGTCATTCTGACTAATCGCTCTGTGGTGGGCTGCGCCGTGCTCGATTTTAATCTGTTCAGCGGAATCCATCGGAGTTCTCAATCCCATCGCAATGTCACGCGTGATGTAATCGCCGCCGTATCCGATTACCGCAGTATGGCGAATTGAACCTCCTTGGAATGCAGCGACGTCAGTTGTGCCACCGCCAAAGTCGAGGAGAATCACCCCGAGCTCCTTCTCGTCTTCGGTCAGCACACTTTCGGCCGACGCAAGAGGCTCCAGTATCAAGTCAATCACCGAAACACCGGCGCGTTTGCAGCAGGCGACAATATTCTGAGCGGAGGATACCGCACAGTGGACTATGTGGACATCCGCCTCCAGCCGAACACCGGCCATTCCAATAGGCATTCTAATGCCGCCTTCAGCGTCAACCATGTATTCTTGAGGAAGTACATGAAGGACTCTTCGGTCTGGAGGAAGGAGTATTGTTCGCGCCGCTTCAACGACCTTGTCGACGTCACCGGTCGTTACTTCGCCAGTCTGTTCGCCTCGCCACCTCGTAATCGGAATGACACCTCTGGAATTCAAGCTTTTCACATGTTCACCTGCTATTCCCACCCAGACAGACTCGACTTCCGTGCCCGCCTTTTCCTGCGCCAAACCAATTGCTTCGGTGATATCATGTGCGGTTTGCTCAAGATTCACAACGACACCGCGGCGCAACCCTCTCGATGGGACGCATCCCATTCCGAGCAATTGCGGACTGCCATCAATACTTGGAGCAGCGATAATAGCCGCAATCTTTGTCGTCCCGATGTCCAATCCGCAAATTATGTCTAGATTTGAATGAGGATGTTTCATAGCCGTGTATCTCTCTCCTCCCGAATATCTGGCAGTTGAAGTGTTACAAAACCGGGCTGTGTCAGGTCAATAATTGCATTTGAGTCCAGTTTGCTCTGGAATGATTGGCTGCTAAGAAGTCTGTCAAGAGCCATCCAGCTTTCGATTTGAGTGTCGGGTGTTAGCTCAATTGTCAAGACAGGATTCATAGTCACTGCTCCAAGAGTACCATCAACGCGATATAGCTCTGCAATGTTCCCTGAGAGTTCCGGAACGGAATTACTCAATTCGGCAAACTTCTGAGCGATATGAAAGAGCGGGTCCTTTTCTGACATTGGACCGGCAACTCGATTGAATGGTACGTCTGAGGAGATCCACGGCAAACGATTTTTCCACGATTTCAGCGCTGCAGGAACGAAAACCAGATCCTCACTAACTGCAAGTTCTGATCCGTCTCGAACGACTGCTATGCCTCTTCGTTCGACTATTTGAATGATTAAGGAATTCGGAGGCTGCCGCTCGACGTGCACACTCTTTATCCAAGGGTTTGTCAGCAATTTCCGCTTGATCGACTCAGTTGAATATGAGGTTAAGGGGTGATTCAGTTTACAGCCGGCAATAGCCAAAACTGAATCCCGGGTTAACTCCGGACCACATACTACATCAATATTTTCGCACGTCCATTCTGTCATACTTGCCGCCAAATGCTCGGCACTATTGCGCATGAGTCGATCTGCGAACAACGTTACAATGACAAGGCTAGCAATCAGCATCAAAATAGCCGCTACCTTGAAACGTGCCTTCCCTTTACCTTTCTTAGACATGGATCTGGAATGGATCGACATCAAATCCGACGGGTATTATCTCATTCTCCAACATGACAGCAAACTTCCTGTAGACGTCACTGCGAACTTTTCGAATGAGTTCCGCAATCTCCGATGCCTGAGCGCCTCTATCATTGATAAAAATCCCCGCATGTGCTGTAGGAACAACTGCGCCACCAACTCTATGACCTTTCAGTCCGGCTTCTTCGATGAGTCTGCCAGCATAATCGCCAGGCGGTCTCTTGAAAATTGATCCTGCGCTCGGGAAAGCTATAGGTTGCTTCTCCCGCCTGAGTTGCCAGACTCGACGCATCTCCTTGTAGATCGCACTTCTGTCGCCTGGAATCAGTTCATATCTACTCGATAACACAATGACATCACGCAGTTCAGGTGCCGACCGGTACCCAAACGCAATATCTGACTTCTTCATTACCTGAATACTTAAGTCGCGTGACACAATTCGTACATCAACGAGATGATCGGAAATCTCGCCGCCATAAGCACCCGCATTCATGAACAAAGCGCCAGCCACTGTTCCAGGTATTCCCGACAATTGTTCAAGTCCGGTTAAGGAATGCCGGGCGGCACATGTTGTTAACATCAGAAGTCGTGCTGCAGGGCCGGCCTTTATAATGCTTCCGCTTACCTCTATGCGACCAAGTTCGCCGCGAGATCGTATCACTACTCCCTTGAAACCGTGATCAGAGACAAGAATGTTCGATCCCAAGCCCAGATAAAAGTACGGCAATTCAAGATCGCGTAATACGACAAGTAAATTTACTAACTCAGATTCCGTTGATGGCTCAGCGAGCACTCTTGCCATTCCGCCGACGCGAAACGTCGTCAGCGGTGCTATCTGTACCGCTGTTGTAAGCTTGCAAGGGCATCTTGCAATCAGCTCGTCTACTCTAGTATCAAGGAGTTGCTTCATCCACTAATTGCTGAATTATGTCAGAAATCGATCCGGCGCCCATTGCCATAACGATATCGCCGTTTCGAATCGTCGATCTTATTTGGTTCACAAGAGGCATAGACGAACTGACGAGCGAAGTTTCGATACCAAGCAGTCCAAGCTGATCTGCTATAAGACCGGATGTGATGCCCTCTATAGGTCGTTCGCGCGAAGGGTAAATGTCAAGAATTAAGACTTTGTCGGCAAGACTCAAGGAACTCGCAAATTCCTTCGCGAAATCCCTTGTCCTTGAATAGAGGTGCGGCTGAAAAACTGCTACTATTCTGCGTTCCGGCCAACATTGCCGCGCGGCTTCCAGCGTCACTCTGACCTCAGTAGGATGATGTGCATAATCGTCAAAGACAAGAGCACCATCAATTGTACCTTTGCACTCAAACCGCCGGTGGACGCCATTGAAGCGTCCAAGCCCTTCCTTTATTGTAACCGGGGGAATGCCGGTTTCCAGGGCGATAGTCGCAGCCGCAGTTGCGTTCAATACATTGTGCCTGCCTGGAACCTTAATCTCGATTTCAATTAGCTCGTTTTCCGGCGTTTGAATCTGAAATTGAGAACTCAAGCCTGAAAAACTCTCATTCTTGACGCGAAACATCGCGTTCTCGTTTCTTCCATAAGTGACGACCTGCCGCTTTATTCGGGGCAGGATGTCGCGCGTATGAGTGTCATCGCTGCATGCAACAACTAGTCCATAGAATGGAACTTTGTTCGCGAACTCAACGAATGCGTCCTTGATACCAACGAGGTCAAGGTAAGTGTCCAAGTGCTCTGCTTCAATAGTAGTTATTACAGCAAGTGTTGGTGACAACCGAAGGAAAGAGCGATCGAACTCATCAGCTTCTGCAACAAGAAACTCGCCAGCTCCGACAGATGCCCCCGTTCCAAGATCTCGCACTTTACCACCAACGATGATCGTTGGAGCAAGTCCGGCAAAGGAAAAAAGTGAGCCAATCATCGATGTCGTGGTGGTTTTTCCATGAGTGCCTGAAACCGCAATTCCACGTTTCAACCGCATTAGCTCCCCAAGCATTTCGCTTCTCGGTATCGTTGGAATCCGATTCTCCCTCGCAAATCGCACTTCTTCGTTTTCAGGCCGAACTGCAGAAGAAAACACAACTACATCGGCACCTGCGGCAAGCTCAGCTCTGTGCTCATAATAGACTTGAATTCCAAGCGATTCTAATCGCATGGTTACCTCGCTTTTCACTAGATCGGAGCCTGTCACATCGAATCCCATTGTGGACAACACTTCAGCGATGCCACACATTCCTGCGCCGCCAATCCCTACCATATGTATTTTTCGTACGTGCCGAAACGTTGAAGGCGATCGCATGGATAAGTTATCGACTTAACACAGTCGTAGCGATTAGTTTTGCTGCATCGGGCTTCGAGAGCAGTCTCATCGATGAAGACATCTTCTCGTACAATACTCGATCCGCAAGTATCTTGGTGACCGCAGATGAAAGTGAATCAGCGTCAAGTTTATCGTCACGAATTACCAGTGCAGCTTCATGATCCACAAAGTACTGTGCGTTCAGGGACTGGTGGTCATTGGCTGAATGTGGAAAGGGAATCAGCACGGCCGGAACGCCAAACGTTGAGATTTCGGAGAGCGTCATTGCACCTGATCTGCAAACCACAATTCTTGCCGCTTTCAACTTGTCCGGCATGTCTGCGAAAAATGGTGCCGCAATGAGTTTCCCTGATTGGGTGAGTTCTTCAGAATCGGAATTGACAGTTTTGGGCAAGCCGGTCTTTCCGTATTGCCAGGCCACAAGCCCAAGCTGACAAAGGGATCTAAGCGCTGCGGCGACCGCGTCGTTTATTGACTTCGCGCCAAGTGATCCGCCGGTAATTAGTATCATGTTCTTGTCGACTTGAGTTGTATTGCCACTCGATTTCTGCGCTGAAAGCATCTGAGAACGAATAGGATTGCCAGTTACCAAAAGGTTTCCTTGGCTGAGATGGCGTTCTGCGGCAGGAAATCCAACAAATACTTTTGCAGCGCCAGACGCAAACTTTCTTGTTGTGTATCCAGGAAAAGAATTCTGTTCCTGTAGATAGTATGGAATCCTCAGAAGTCGCGCAGCGACTAAGACCGGCGCCATTACGTAGCCACCCGTTCCCACCACCGCATCAGGTCCAATTCGGGAGAGAATTCGCAATGATTGCACTATGCCGAAGCTTACTTGAGCCAAACTAACGAGTTGCGCAACTTTGGATCTTCCAATAACTCCCGAAGATCGAATGTCGTGAAAGTCAATCCCTGATTGCGGAACAGCTTGTGCCTCAAAACCGGTTGCGGTACCAATGTAGTGCAATTTCACCGTTGAGTCACACTCCCGCAATGCTTCAGCAATAGCAAGTGCGGGGAACACGTGACCGCCAGTACCTCCGCCTGTCAGAACTACCTTCATCGCTCAGTTAAGAAACGGCCGCGGTGAGCCCTGCCATCTGACTCTTGAACTCTGTTGCTTGGAAACGTTCAACAATATTCCAATTGCCGCCAGCGACATAACAATTGATGTTCCACCGTAACTTATGAATGGAAGCGGTTGTCCTGTCGCTGGCAGCAACGCAAGATTGACTCCGATGTTTGTAACCATCGAAAGTGCGAGAGACACGGTAATTCCGGCAGAGAGGTAGTAAGAGAATCGATCCTGCGCACTTAACGCGATTTTCCAGCCTCGTAGAATCAGCACAGAGAATGCGGCCAGAATCATTAGAGCTCCAACAAGACCGATTTCTTCCGCGATAATGCTGAAAATCGAATCGTTGTAAGGTTCAGGCAAATAGTAATGCTTCTGTGTAGATTGTCCCAAGCCAAGTCCACTAATCCCCCCTTGACCGATCGCAATCAGCGACTGTCGGATATGGTAACTGGCATTAAGAGGATTTGAGATTCCGTCGATAAATGCTGTGATACGTTGTAGCATGTACGGCTTCAGCAGAACCACCATTCCCAAACCTATTACGGCTACGGGTATGAGCAACGCAATTCTCTTCCAAGCAATTCCATGCAAGAACAACATGACTGAGCAGATTCCACTTATCAGTATCACCGTTGACAAATTTGGTTCTGCAACAATCAAAATGAGCGAAACGGATATTACAATTAGAAGGGCGTTCAGCTTCCTCTGTCTCTCGGCAGGAAAGGAAGACTCATCAATTTCAGAGAGTCTCTTGGAGCAGTAAATTATAAGTGCGTACTTTGCGAATTCTGCCGGTTGAAAGCTAACTCCAAACAGTGAGATCCATCTCTTTGCAGTCGTTCCTGGAAGTTGTGGCAGCAGTAATACAATGGCGAGAGCAACAAGGGCGATAATTAATGCTGGTCTGGCAAGCCTTTCCAGAAACTGATAACGCACATGATAGAAGAAAACGAGCGCTACAATTCCCGCCATCAGACGCTGTACATGGTTCAACAAGAATTGTATCGAGTCTCCGCTGGCCGACTGCCAAGAATGGGCGGCAGATGATGTAAAGACAAAGATGACGCCGGCAATACATAGTACAGCGACTGATGCCAAGACTGGAAAATCAATGAGAGATTTTTCGATCCTTAGTGGTGTGTAAGCACTTCCCATTACGCGTTTACTTCAAGTTCCTTACCAAAGTCTTAAAATGGATGCCACGCTGTTCAAAATTCTGATACTGGTCGTACGACGCACAGCCAGGTGACAGCAGAATACTGTCTCCCTCAGATGCCAAGCGTCGTCCAGCATGCAGCGCTTCTTCCAGATTGCTGCAATACTCGATAGAAAGTGCGTCGGGCAGTTCGTTCTTGACCTTTTCCGTTGCCTCTCCAAAAACGATCAGCCCCTTCAAATCCTTACCCAACAGGTCTCCTAATGATGAGAAGTTTTCTTGCTTTGGTCGTCCGCCAAACAGGAGAATTATGCTTCCCTTCACTGCGCTTATAGCAGTAACTGTTGCGGCAAGATTTGTGCTCTTTGAATCATTAATGTACGAGACTCCGTCTATCATACCTAGAAACTCGATTCTATGTTCAACTGGAGTAGCGGCGCGCAACGATCGTTGCGCAATCGAATCATTAATTCCAAAGCACTGTGACACCGCCAGCGCTGCAGAAGCGTTAAGTAAATTATGGTCGCCAATCAACTTCCATTCGGAACCGCTAAACACCTTCTCCGCTGATTGAGAATGCTGGCGATATATGACACCATTATGTACAACGAAGTCCGCGCAAGTTCGCCCAAATGTGACTTTCGTAGCTTTGAGTGACCGACAGTGTTCGCTAAGAAATGTGTCGTCCGCATTGTATACGATCACGTCTTCCGGTCCACAGTTCGCAGCGAGCTTTAGTTTCAAGAGTCCGTATGTAATCAGATCTCCATGTCTTTCCAAATGATTCTCCAGGACGTTAAGGAAGACCGCGACAGACGGACGAGCCGTATGCGTATGCTCCATTTGAAAGCTTGAGACCTCAATGACGAATACTGAATTACCGTCTTGCGGCAAAAAGTCACTCCAAGCTTTCCCAATGTTTCCTGCTGATTGAACTTGGATGCCTGCGCTTCGCAAAATATCCGTTATCAGAGTAACCGTGGTTGTTTTGCCATTGCTGCCGGTAACCGCAATCCATTTTCCATTGTAGCATAGCGAAGCTAGTTCGAGTTCAGATATTACAGGGATTCCCCGCGAGCTCCACGTATCAATCCAATCGCGATCAAGTGTAATGCCCGGCGACACGACGACAAAGTCGAATTTCTCGGTCAACACTCTTCTGTGACCGCCCAACTCAAGGGTGAACCCATCAAGCGTGAGTTGTTCCACAACCGGGCCAATCTGCTCCGATGACTTCACATCTGAGAGAAGCGCAATTCCACCGAGCCTTTGTATTAGTCGTGCAGCTGCAATACCGCTTTTTCCGATACCAAGAATTCCAAATCGTTTGCCACTATAATCGGGCGGCATCAACGGACCTTGAACATTGTCAGGCTTATCAGGACGAGCAGGACCTGGACAATCCAGAATCTAACGACGACCTTTGTCTCGTGCAAACCCTGTTGCTCAAAGTGGTGATGCAATGGAGCCATTCGAAAGATTCTCTTCCCAAGCCCGAATTTGCGTTTCGTGTACTTGAAGTAACCTCGCTGCAGAATAACACTCAGTGCTTCCGCCACAAAAATGCCGCCGATTACGATGAGAAAGAACTCCTTCTTGAGCAGAACCGACATCGTTCCAAGTGCTGAGCCGAGTGCCAGTGCTCCGGTGTCACCCATAAAGACCTGAGCAGGATAGCTGTTATACCACAAGAAGCCAAGTCCGGCACCAAGTAGCGCAGAACAGAAGATCGTTAATTCACCAGCGCCATCAAGGTATATTATGTTCAAGTAATTGGAGAAGTTAACGTTTCCTGTGACATAACTCATTACTGCGAATGCGGCCGCCGCGATAGATGTTACACCGATCGCGAGTCCATCCAGTCCGTCGGTCAAGTTCGTGCCATTTGACGAGCCGGTGATCACGATCATTACGACAATCGGGAAAAACCATCCGAAGTCGAACATAACGTGCTTTACGAATGGAACAGTTGTTTGGGTCACATTTTGATGAAAGTTCTGTCCGAAAAGATGAGAGTAGTTCAGAATAAAGAATCCAATGATTAATCCTAATCCAACTTGTGCAACGAGCTTTTGCCGCGCCACAAGTCCGGCTTTTTTCTTCTTTACTGTCTTCAGATAATCATCCCAGAAACCGATTGCTCCCATCCACAGAAAAGCAAGCAATGTTAACAAAACATAGAAATTCGTGAGGTTTGCGAGTAGCAATGTCGGAATCGCGACGGCAGCCAGAATCATAAGTCCGCCCATCGTGGGCGTGCCAGATTTGCTGAGATGCGTTTGCGGGCCATCCTGGCGGATTTCTTCGCCTATTTGATGCGACTTCAGTTTGCGGATAAGCCATGGCCCGACGAGAAAGGAGATCAAAAGTCCCAGAACCGCAGCGAGAGCCGATCGAAACGTCAGGTAACGAAACAGATTCGCCCCAATTATCTCATCTCGAAGTGGAACGAGAAGATGATATAGCATTACTGATATACCTCTTCGAGTCGCCGTACAACTTGCTCAAGGGCAATTCCGCGGGATCCTTTCACCAATACTGTGTCACCCGGCTTGACGATTTCGAGAATTGACTGAGCTGCAGACTGAGAATCGGGATACAGGTGCAGTTTGAAACTCAGTGTGCCCTTTGGAGCAACAGCAGCGAAATTCTCTCCCACAAGAGAAACGTCGGAAATACCGGATCTCGTTAATAAATCGAACATATCCTTGTGCGAACGTTCCGTTGCTTCCCCAAGTTCAAGCATGTCACCGAGAATAGCGACTTTTCTGCCCGTTCGAAACTTGCTCAATGTCTCAATCGCGGACTTCATACTCGACGGGTTGGCATTGTAGCTGTCATCAATGATCACAAGCGAAGACGTGCGCTTTAGAATGGCACGTCCCGGTGACGGAACGGCAGTGGAAAGTGCCCTTGCAGCGTCTTTCGCATGAACACCAAACGACAAGGAGATTGCTGCAGCCGCCAGCGCTGCCTGTGCCGCTGCTTGGCCGGGAATTGCCAGACTTACATTCTCACCACGAATCTCGAAACTTGGGCGTACAAACTCGTCAAAACGGAGATTCACACCCTGCAAAAACTCACCTTTCCAGCCAACAGGAGCAGACTCGAAACCGTAGCCGAACTTGGAACGACAGTGCATACTTGCCGCGACACAATTTGCGTCGCTTGTCGGGACAAAAGCCCTCCCAGTTTCGGCCACATAATCGTATAGCTCCTTCTTTGTTACTCTTACCATCTCAATTGATCCGAAAGATTCGAGATGAGCTTCTCCGATGGCGGTTACAAGTCCGCAATCCGGTTTGGCGATTTCACATAAGTGTTTTATGTCGCCTCGCTTTGCTGCGCCCATTTCACAAACCAGATGCAGCGATTCAAGCGGTGTCTCGAGGACCGTCAGTGGTACCCCAATCTCATTGTTAAAATTCGCGTTCGTGGCACTCGCCCTGAACTTTGAACTTAGAGCAGCAATTACGAAGTCCTTCGTTGTCGTCTTTCCAACGGAGCCTGTGAGTCCAACAACGTTACAGGAGAGTTTTTCACGCCAACTTCTTGCCGCTTCGCCTAACGCCCTTGAGGTATTCTCAACATGAATGAGCTTTGTAGACAGTTCGGGATTCTTGAGATGAAATCCTGCTCTTACTACGGCGGCTGCCGCACCCTGCTGCAACGCCGTCTCCACGAAACTGTGCCCGTCACGCCTTCCCTCAATTGCCCAGAAAACTTCTCCAGCGTTAAGTTTTCGGCTGTCAAAACATATTCTGAGTGCAGAATCAGGGGTGACTATAGCGCGGGACCGGAATATTTCAACCAGCCAGCCAAGGGTCGGCAAAGTCATTGGCCAAGTCCATTCTCATTCAACCATTCAAGCACGACTTCGCGGTCGTCAAACGGATGCTTGACACCGCGAATCTCCTGATAAGTTTCGTGCCCTTTGCCGGCAATTACAACGACGTCGTGGTTGCTTGCACTACGCAACGCCCCTCTTATTGCTTCTTTGCGGTTTTCTATCACTCTTGCCTTCGAAGCACTTCGAATTCCTGACATCAAATCGCGGAGTATTGATTCCGGGTCTTCAGTTCGCGGATTGTCAGAAGTAAGATAGATGAGGTCGGCATAGGATTCCGCTACTTGTGCCATGAATGGACGTTTCCCCCGATCACGGTCACCGCCCGCGCCAATTACACAGATTAACCTGTTCTTTGTCAACTCTCTAATTGTTGAGAGTATCTTTTCCAAGGCATCCGGTGTATGAGCATAGTCAACTATCACATCAAAACCGGCGGTTGAGGGAACGATTTCGGCCCGGCCTCTGACCGGTCGGATCTGCGGAAGTTTCGAAACGATTTCACCAAGAGGAATGCCAAGGGCTGAAGCACCTGCAATTACGGCAAGCACATTGTAAACATTAAATTTTCCGATAAGGGAGGTCTGTACCTGAAAAACAACTTCTCGTGCATGCAACCGGAACTTGGATCCGCTTGTGCTCAAATCGATTTCGCTGGCAAGAAAGTCCGCGACAGTCTGTATTCCATATGTTATGCATCTGCCCCGGGCAAGAGAGAGGAAATACTCCGCTTCCGGGTCATCCACGTTGACAATGCCAGTACCTGCCAGCTTCTCTGGACTAAACAACAGTCCTTTTGCTTGTCGGTAGTTTTCCCATGTTTCGTGAAAGTCCAGGTGGTCTCGAGTCAGATTCGAGAAGACGCCTACTTCAAACGTCAGGCAATCCAGACGGTGGAGGTGAAGGCCAATTGAAGTCGCTTCCATCGCGACATGCGTCGCACCACTCTGGACCATTGAGGAAAACACTCGTGCCAAGTCCGGTGCCTCTGCGGTCGTGCGATCACTATCGAACTTGTGATCGTCGAAGATCATTCCAAGAGTGCCAGTTACCCCTGTCGGATGACCACAAAGGTTTAGCAGTTGCGCAAGCGCATTTGTAATCGTCGTTTTGCCATTTGTGCCCGTCACGCCGATCAACTTCAACGATTTGTGTGGATTGCCGGCAAGCATCCAAGCAGCCTGTGCCAAAGCGACTCTCGTATTGTCAACGACTATGCGCGGTACTGCTGACTGGAATTCGGCATGGCGATCGCAGAGAATTGCAATGGCGCCTTTGGCAAGCGCCTCTCCGACAAAGCTTGTTCCATTGGTTTTGAACCCGTTTATCGCGGCAAATATCTCCCCCTGAGACACTGAACGCGAGTCGTAACTAACTCCTGTGACATTCTCGGATCCATCAGCGTCAAGCAGCGTGCCCCTGACTTCTCGTACGACTTCAATTAGTCGAGGCATATCGCGTGTTGACAACTGGCCGTGCAATCACACTGCATTCATACCCTTGCGGCACCTGAACACCTGCCGGCGGAAACTGAGTGTCCACAACCCCGAATCCTTCCAACCGAACAGACAATCCAGCATTAGTCGAGCGTTCCACAGCGGCTCTCAACGGTAATCCAAGCAAACTCGGCATCGTTACAGTTGGTACATTTGCATACTTCAGTGAATCGAATACAAACACTGGCTTAGCAGTGGAGTCAGTACTCGAGTCATTTGAAAGGGAGTCCTGCACTTCATTGGCTTTCTCGGGCTTAGGCAGCAATTCAGGATGTCTCGCTTCGAGAATTTCACGCGTGATACTTGCAAAAACGGGTGCTGAAATCTGACCACCGTAGTAGTTACCGCCGCGAGGATCATCGACAACGACTAGTAGCACATACAGCGGATTGTCAGCCGGAAAGAAACCTGCAAAAGAACTTACATACCGATTCTGATAATAACCACCGTCTTTCAAATTCACTTTCTGTGCAGTACCGGTCTTACCTGCAATCTTAACACCGTCAATCTTTGCGGCCTTGCCGGTTCCGTCTTCAACGGCAAGCGTCATCATTCGTGTCAACTCTTTGGCAACGGTTTCGCGGATTACCGGCCTCAAGCCAACCGGATCAAACGTAACCTTCTCGCCTGTGGGAAACTCCAGAGCCTTCACAAGTTTCGGCTGCATGAGCAATCCACCGTTCGCGATTGCCGCGTATGCCGCGGCTACCTGCAGGGCTGTCACTGAGACTCCTTGTCCAATAGCAAGATTTGAACGAGTCGGTCCGCTCCAGTTTGACGGTTTGGGAACGAATCCAGAGGGCTCAAAAAGTAATCCCACTTCGGTTCTTGCACCAAACCCGAATTTGCCAATCCATGAATACACGTCGTCGGCCGTCATCCGTTCCGCGATCTTGGCGCATCCAATGTTAGAAGACTTGGCGAAAACCTCTGCAACACTTAGTGTTCCGTACGCATGCGCATCGTTCAGAACTTTACCCGGCACACGGTACTTACCGCCTTCACAGTCTACCAGGCTGCTGGGAGTCACAACTCCCTCTTCGAGACCGGCTCCGACCGTTACAATTTTGAAAATGGAGCCTGGCTCAAAAAGATCCAGAATTGGCCAACAACGGCGAAAATCCCCGTCTATTTCAGCGGGATTATTCGGATCAAACGTCGGAAGAGTCGATATTCCAAGAATCTCACCCGTGTGAGGATCAAGCAGGATTGCACAAGCTTTTTCGAAAATCCTGTCTGAGAGTCCTTCGATCATGCACCTGTCCAGAATTGTTTGCAGCTGCAGATCGATAGTCAACTGCACATTGGCACCTGAATGCGCAACCGCATCCTCCATTGGACTCATTACCGCCGGTACGATGCGCCGGGCATCATTCCAAACCACTATATCCCGTTTGTCACCACTCAGCAATGAGTCCAGTGCCCGCTCAATTCCGTCCTGGCCAATACCGTCAACATTTGTGAATCCAACCGCCGTCCCTGCGGCCATCGTAGCCGGATAACTCCGTCGTGCTTCGCGCACGAATTCAATTCCCGGTAGATTCAGATTCACAAGCTGTTGCTGTACTTGCCAGTCAACCCGCCGAGCCAAATATGTATATGAAGATGCTCCGATCTTGTGTCGTAATGCGTTTTCCGATATCGGCAGTACGTTCGCCAGGACTTCTGCTATGCTGTCGCGGTTAATGCCTTCCGTGGGTCTGAAACCAATAGCATAAGACATCGGCAACGTAACCGCGAGAGGCATGCCATGTCGGTCACGAATCTCGCCCCGCGGCATCGGTTCACGCACAGTATTATAGACCTGCTTCTCTGCCAGACTTTTCCACCTTTCGTGTTCAATGACCTGCAACTGAACTAGTCGAGCGCAGAAGGCGGTCAACACGAGCAGGAAGGCCGCAGCAACCAGTCTCTCACGCTTTCTATTTCTGTTTGGGGAACCGTCAGCGTAACTCAACGTCGCCATCTTTTGAATTGGATGTTGCCTGTGGAACAAATAGGGTGTCAACGTGCGATGATCGAAGCTTCCAGCCGTGGGTTCGCTCAGCCCAGTCGCTGACTTCGTTGTACGGTGCTGCTGACTCGATCGATCCTGTCAGGTGCCTGATTTCTTGATCCAGATTCAGTAATTGAGATCGCTGTCTTGCGATGTCAATTGTGAGCTGCTGGACAGTGAAATTTCGCCATGCGATTAGCAGTCCAAACCCGGCCGCCAAGGCAAGAAATCCAAGAAGCCGAATAAGAGCAGCTTGCCTTCGGAGAACCTTGGGAACGCGCTTCGGGCGGTAAATGGATGTGGGCACGGAAAGAGTGGACACCGATGGAAAGTTTACTTAGGGAAGTTTTTCAATTACTCGAAGCTTGGCGCTTCGTGACCGCGGGTTATCGGCAATTTCTTGAGGAGTTGGAAGGAGAGGCCCGCGGACCGGGTATTTACCTTTTGGACGGGAAACTTGTGCCTCCGGAAAAGGTATGAGCGAGGATGGTGGATGCACCAGTCCCTGCATGAAGCGTTTTACCGGCCGGTCTTCGAGTGAATGGTAGGTCAATACAACCAGACGTCCACCAGGCTTCAAAAGGGTCCAGCCCGCGTTCAACCCCGAGACAAGTTCTTCAAGTTCGCGATTCACTGCGATCCTCAATGCCTGGAAAACGCGCGGCAGTGACTTATGTGCAGTGGACGGAACGGCGCTTCTTACGACCTCAGCAAGTCGACCCGTTGTTTCGATTGGTTCGTCTCGCTGGGCTCGGGCAACGGCTCGTGCGATTCTGCCTGCTTGGGGATCCTCGCCGAATGACTTAAAAATCCCTTTTAGGTCCGTTTCGGTCATCCGGGCAAGAAGCTGCGCTGCTGTCTCTCCATGGGACTTGGACATTCGAAGATCCAGTGGACCGTCCAGACGGTAGCTGAATCCTCTTTTTACATCGTCGAGTTGATGGGAAGAAACTCCAAGATCCAACAGCACGCCGGAAAAACTCGCGCCAAAACGTGAAAGAAGCTTGCTCTCTGCCTCTGAGAATCGTATATTCCAGAGTTCTTTGACTTCCGGCAGATTCAACCGCACTTCCGCAATCGCATCTGGGTCCCGGTCAAGGCCGCAAATCTTACCCGTCTCGCGGAGAGCTCCGGCAATTAGCTTTGAGTGCCCGCCCCCGCCGATCGTGAAATCGGCATAGAGTCCGTATGGGTCAGTGACTAACCAATTGACCACCTCTTGGCCCATGACAGGAGTATGATAGCCTGACTTCAGCGCCACTCTTTGTCTCCTGCATTAGATGCCCCGAATAAAAGTCCCCTGCGGTCATCTGCGGTGACCGCAGGGACTCCGTTACGGCTCTGACGGCCTAACGGATGGCGAATTCCACTTGTTTAGCGATCGGTCGAGGCCGTCAGATCTAATTTCGACGTTGACCACGGAACAGCCTCGCGTCCTGAAGTGTTCGACTGCTGCTTCAAGCTGACGTGCCGACCGGGCTGTTATTTCTCCGTAAACGGCGATTAAGGCTTGATCGTTGCGCTGTTCCGTGTGCAGGTGAAGTCCCATCTTTAGACCTTTGGTTTGCTCTTGTCCGCCAACATGTTCCAGGCATCAGATTTGGAGAGATTAACTTTTTCCAATCGAGCTTGAAAGGCGTCAGCGTTCCATATTGTGAAGAACTTCTGGCGGCCGAAAAAGACCACCTTTTGTCCGATGTTTGCTTGTCTTAAGAGAGTTTGGGGGAGAGTCACACGGCCTTGGGCATCGATTGGCCGGACTGCGGCTTCTGAAAGAAGCACCATGTCCCGGTCTATGTTCTCATCCAACGCGAAATTGGCGGTCTCGTTCTCCGATGGCGCATAAATCGCATTGAAATAATCAATTGGGAAAACATTTATAAAATCTGAACTTCCGACCGTGAGTACGACGTGCCGCTGAGTATCTCCTGGAAGCGCGTTCCGGAACTCGGCGGGTATTGACAATCGGCCTTTATCATCGACCGCTGCCTCATGTTTACCTACGAAAGGAAGAATGCCCATTTGGGTGGTTGACCCACAATATCCCTTTTTGCTCCACTTTGCACCCAAGATAACTCCAGATGACGCGAAAGTCAAGCGGAAGTGCGCATCTTTATATATTGCTAACCCATTTTTAACATTTTGATATAATTTACCTTACTGATTGATTTCCCTGAAATTCTAGTGACGTTTGCGATTATGGGAGGCAAACTTGCCTCTGAGAGTACGGCCAGTTTAGCGACTGGTCTTTTTTTCGGCTTCGCAGCAACAAATTGCTATGGATTTCCCTCTAAGAGCTTAAGCAACAAAAACTCCTGTTTACCAATGAGATTCAGCCAGCATTTCCGTACGCTCCTTATCCTGATACTCGTCAATTGGGTTTCCTTGGGCTGCAAGTCTGATAGTCAAGCGAAACCACGACTCAATTTGAGTACCGTTGAGCGAGGGGACATGACTCAAACCGTTGTCGCCACAGGGAGCATTAAACCTTTGCACCAAATTGAGATTCGGTCTAAAACAGGTGGAACAGTAAGGAAGTTCTTTGTCGAAGAGGGAGATTGGGTGACGGCGGGGCAGCGCCTGTTCGAAATTACACCGGAAGCGTCTCCGACAGAACAAGTGCGGGCCAGAGAAGAACTGAGAACTTCAGAGGTTGAGGTCAGACAGGCCGAAGATGATCTTCGAATTGCGAAGGAGCTTCACTCGAAGAATTTGCTTCCCGAGCAGAACCTCCGGGATGCTGAGCGAGAACTCGAACGTGTAAATGCCCGACTATCGGCGGCAAAGGCAGAATGGGCTCTGATTCAACGTGAGCAAATTGGCGAGACGGACAAAGAAATGGACATTGTTCAGACTTCGACCACGGTCGTTGCGCCGATTACCGGTTTAATATTTACCCGAGAATTGGATGAAGGGGCTTCTGTTACACCGACAACCTCAGCCTCCGGGGGCACAGTTGTTATTACGATGGGAGACCATACAAAAATCGAGTTCAGAGGAGATGTCGATGAAGCAGACATCGGGAAGCTGAAAACGGGACTTACGGCAAATGTCACGGTACAGGCATACCAAGGTCGGACTTTTCAAGGAGAGATATACCATATATCTCCTGTCGGACGGTATAGCGACAAGGAGCAGCAGATTGTTTTCAACGTCAAGGCGCTGGTCGATAATTCCGAGGAACTTCTGAAAGTCGGAATGAGTGCCACGGCACGCATTGTTGTAGACGAGCGCAAGGATGTCCCGATTCTCGATGAAATGGCCTTGTTCTTCAAGGGAGATTCTGCCTATGTCAAAGTCGTAGTCGATACTTCCACACAGGCAACGGAAGACAGACCGGTCACGTTGGGGATTTCGGACGGAATCCGGACAGAGGTGACAAGCGGATTGAGTGGAGGTGAGATAGTCAGCGCAGGCCAAGTCCAGCAGGAGAATTAGGCGTGAGCTTTCTGGAACTCGTTCGACAAGTATTTGGCACACTCGGCACCAACAAACTCCGAAGTGCCCTGACGATGTTCGGGATCACTTGGGGCATTGCGTCCGTTATGCTATTGTCAGGACTTGCGACCGGATTCTCAGAAGGCGCTTTGAGCAATATCAGGTCGCTTGGCAAGGATGTCGTGGTCGTTTGGGGGGGGAGAAAAAGTCTTGCGACGGGTTCGGCGAGGAAAGGCGAGACGGTTCGATTTGACGAAAAGACTCTTCAGGCATTGGAAGCCAAGGCACAACTCTTTACCTTCTCTCCGGAAGTATCCGCATGGAGCACGGAAATGCGAGCCGGCCCGAGAATTTTCAATACGCGTCTGGCTGGTGTGGGGGAAAAGTACGGTGAATTGCGAAATGTCATTCCGGATCACGGACGGTGGATTTCACGTCGCGATATCATTGAAGCGAGGCGTGTGTGTGTCATCGGGGACGAAGTGAGAAAGAAGCTCTTCGGTGAAGAATCAAATCCGTTACACGAACGTGTGCTTGTTGGCGGCAGGGAGTTCCTCATTGTAGGTTGGAAATCTGCCAAGAAGCAAGGGTCGTCCTACTATGGACCTGACAACGACGTGGTCTGGATTCCTTATTCGACCCAACTTGCATTGTACGATCGGTATTGGTTCGGAAACTTCATTTTTTCACCAAACGATGTTCAAAAGCATGAGTTGGCGGTGGCGGAATTCAAGAGTATTGTTGCCAAAGTGCACAAGTTTGATCCCGCCGACCCGGAAGCGCTGAACCTTTGGGATACTCATAAGGACGCAATGGAGACCGCCAAGGTTTTTGATGCCATTAATGCGCTTATGGTTGCTATCGGAGCCATAACGTTAATGATCGGCGGATTAGGCGTCATGAACATCATGCTTGTGTCAGTTGTTGAACGGACACGCGAAATTGGTATTCGCAGGGCAATTGGTGCAAACGCATTTGACATTGTGAAACAGTTCTTCCTGGAATGCCTGATTATCACTGTACTTGCAGGATCAGGCGGGATGCTGGTTGGTTGGGGATTGATAGAACTCATGAATAGTGTTACTCTGCCGGACGGTGTGTCACCTCCGATTTTATCCGAAACCACAATGTTGATCTCAGCCGGCATGATAGGACTCGTGACAATATTCTCCGGTCTCTACCCGGCAATTCGCGCCGCGCGAGTGAACCCAATACAAGCACTTCATCATGAGTAGTAAGACGTTAGTTTTAACTCAATTACTTGCCATGGTGATGCTGCTTGCGAGCTGTGATGACGATGAAGGGGATTCTCACCAAAGCCAGACTGCCTGGCATGCGGAACTGCTTGTCCCAGGAGGTTTTCATCCCGTATTGTCGCCCAACGGCGATGCTTTTCTGTTTACCGGAATCGATGGGAGTCTCAACTTGTGGCGAAGCGGTCAAGAGCATCGAGTTACGGATTCAGGAGTTGTAGTGCGAGCCGACTACACTTGGTCCGTATCTGACGACGGATATTTCGCCTATTCTGTTCCAGGGGCTCCCGGTGACGGCAGTGTTACTGTTGCAAGTTTAGCTGGCGAATCGTTCTCTGTATGGGACAGGGGATCTAACCCTTACTTGAATGTCAACGAGGGCTATTTACTCTGTGCCGAACCTCAAGGTGATTCCACGGAGAACGGAGTCTGGAAATTCAATTTAAGTGACTTGTCACGAGTAAGATTAAGTGCCAATGCTCTATCCTGTCGCGCATTCTCCAATGGTCAGCTATTTGCATTTCTTGAACCAAAGCCACATTCAAGCGGATTGAGTCTTCAGGTGCAGATTGCCGAATCAGACAGCATCATTCTAACAATTGACCATGTTGCCGGAATAGACTGCCGATTCCATTTATCCGCACTTGGACTCGAAGTTGTCACCAACCCTGACGACGTCCTGAACACTACTGCAATCTATCGAGTAGATCCAACTCAATCTGCACAGCTCCAGTTCATTGCAAATCCTGCCACGGATGTCATTGTGCTGCAAGATGGAAGTCTCATATACAATCGGATAACTTCGAATCAGCTTGGTCCGCTCGTTCTATGTGTAAACGGCAATGAAACGGTCGTCAGCGATTCCCTTTATGATGCTTCGGCGAACTCGAAGCAGCTCGTTCTTGCCACGGGTCAGCTCGGCATCTATCGACTCATTTTTGATTAAGCCTCATCGCGCAAAAGCAAAAAGCCCCGCTGATCAGCGGGGCTTTTTTTCGGTCAGATACTTTAATAATGGGTCACAACTTGCCTGTCCTCAGACTCTCCGGCGATAAACCGCCGGACGATGTCTATGCTTTCCGTCTTGATTTGCTGTTCAGTTCCGGAAAAAATGACGCGACCAAGATGAAGCATTACGATGCGGTCGGCAATCTTAAAGGCCGAGACCATATCATGCGTGACGATAATCGATGTCACTTTGAGCTCGCGTTGCAACTGGATTATCAGGTCATTGATTGAGTCGGCTGTTATCGGATCGAGCCCGGTAGTAGGTTCATCATACAAGATGTATTGCGGCTTCATAGCAATTGCACGCGCAAGTCCAACACGTTTCCGCATTCCGCCGGACAGCTCTGCGGGCATCTGCTTCTGGGTCCCGGATAAGCTCACCATGTCCAAACACTCAGCGACTCGTTTGTCTATCTCGGATCTGGACATCCTTGTATGTTCGGTTAGTCCAAGCCCGATATTCTGCTCGACTGTCATTGAATCAAACAACGCGGCACTTTGAAATAGTACGCCGAATTTCATGCGAATTCGATAGACGTCCGCGCGCTTTGCATTTGAGATCAAATCCCCGTCCACCCTTATTTCCCCTTCGTCCGGATTGAGAAGGCCGACAAGGTGCTTCAGAAAGACCGACTTGCCGCAGCCGGATTGACCTATGATCACGAGCGACTCTCCGGTCTGGATTTCCATGTCCACACCGCGAAGCACTTGCTTGCTTCCAAAGCTCTTCTTTATTCCGCGTGAAACAATCATTAGAACAAGATCATCGCGAGCAGGAAATCGAGAACCAAAACTGTCAGCGAACTCCACACAAACGCTTTTATGGTCGCGCTGCCGACGCCTTCAGCGCCGCCGGAAGTGTCAAACCCAACATAACAGCCAATCATTGCCGAACTCATCCCGAAAAACACCGACTTCAAAAGACCGGAAAAGATATCATATACGTGAAAGAAGTTGGGTATCAATCCAAAGAACTGTGCCGATGTGAGACTCAGGAACACCGTTGTAACAAACCACGCACCCATAATGGCAATGAAGTTTACCTGTGTCACGAGAACCGGCATCATTGCAGTCATCGCCGCTATTCTCGGTACCGCTAAGTATCTAGTGCTCGAAATCGCCATGGATTCCAGGGCATCTATCTGCTCGGTCACTTTCATCGTTCCGAGTTCTGCTGCGATAGACGCCGAGACGCGTCCCGAAATTATCAAACCCGTCAGCACCGGGCCCATTTCAAGCACAATACTCTTGAAGACGCCCGGTCCGATCATGTCGAAGGGCATGTACCCTTCTAACTGATAATGTAACTGCCAGCCTGAGACCGCGCCAGTGAATAGCCCGACCATGAGTACAAGCGGCAAAGAGTCCACTCCGAGGCGAACGCACTCACGCATGAATAATGATCTTCGTGAGAAAACTGCGCCAATTTCAGTGAAAACTCTGCCCATAAGCAAACCGAATCTCCCGAGTTCCGTTGTGAACTCAAGAATCAGTTTGCCCATTAGCTGTATTGGCGCGGCAATTGCGGTCGCGACATCAGAAGTCTTGCCCAATACTTAGTACTCCGCACCTAAAGAGAAATAGTATCTCGGCTTTGAAGTATCTATTCCGTCGGTTGACCATGCCACATCCCAACGAAGCAGCAGGAATCCGAGATTTGAACGCCATCCAAAACCGTACGCCGCTTGAAGGTCATGAAGACGCCTGTTACCGTCTTTTCCCACAGAGGTAAGTCGGAATGCGTCATCAAACCACGCCGCGCCCAGATCTGTAAAAAGAGCTCCTCTGACATCTCCCAAGGTGATTGGAAGAGGCCATCCTAACTGTAAGTATCTGATCAACGGAAAACGGAATTCTTGATTCGTGAGAAAATAGCGATTGCCTGTTCCCCGGCGTTCGAAGTAATCACCGCCTCGGAATGGCGTAATGAATGAAGAGAAGTAGAAGTCATTAATTTCTTCCGTCGGAATCTCGTCGTTCTCAAACCTTCGATTTATCCAGTTTGAAACACCGCCCATGAAGAATCTTTGCGGCTCAGGTCCGCCGCTAAGACCTGCCGTAAGACGGGATGCCCAGGAGTAATCTCTGCCCATTCTAAAATACTGACGCATGTCTGCTTTCGCAGTATAGAACTCTGAACTCCAAACCTCACGGTTTTTTCTGTCACTCTGAAGATTTGGGCTGTATGATGCGGAAACGCGGTAACGAGTGCCGTTTACAGGTCCTGTGCTGCCCCAGACCACCGTATCGTGGACATAACCAAGCTCGGGAAGAAGAATCCGCCGCCGAGCCGTCTTATAGTAATCGTAGTACTGATCCTGATTGGGCTGCCACTCGGATCGATCTATTCCGTACCCGCCAACTATCAACTCGGCGCGTGTGTATTTCGAGAATGGATAGCTTGCATCAAGTTGGATTTGCAGGGTCTGATCGCGAACATTTCCCGCATCGAGGTAATAGACGTACCTGAAAAGTCCAATACCGTAATTGATGCGATTTGGTAAGTAAAAATACTGCGCAGAAAAGTTTGAGTTGTCGAGATTATTGAAATCATAGTACAAATCTGTGTTGACCACTATTAGCTGATTACCCAGCACATCGCTAAACAAGATTTGACCGGTTCCCTGCGCACCAAAGAACGAACTGTAAGCTGCAGTCGCGTACACGTAGTCCGGCGTGAACTTAACCTTGTACTTCTTGCTGAAGAATCCTCCGCCGGGATTGCGGGTGTTCGTTGTGTCCGGCAAGGTCTGTTCACCATGATCCGAAATTTGTCCAATTCCATCAGCAAAAACATACCGTGCAAACTCTCTCGTGTTGTCACGGAACTCCATAGATTCCGAACTGATCTCGGCTTGTTCTCCCACCGGTTCAATTGCTTCCGGAGTGCCGTGCTGTCTAAACGCCGTCAACGCTGGTGACTTAGGTTCAATTTGATCAGGCGACTTCAACAGATAAAGGTCATAGCCGCCTTCAAAGAAAGAAGTAAAGACAAGCTTATTGGCACGAGCTGAATAACTCGGTTGAAAACTGCCAGTCAGTCCATTGGTTATTGCGACAGACACTTTGGTTTCCAGATCCATCCTGTAAAGATTGGAGATTCCAGTTGAGTCGGAAACGTAAACCAAGAATCTTCCATCGGGTGACAGAGTGGGATTCTTTTCGGTGAATTCACTCGCTGTCAATCTTTCGCATTTATCGGAATCGATCCTAATTCGATAAACGTCCATGGTATGATAGTCGAAATTCCACATCTCGAACGATTGCTCATACCCTGAAACTCTTACAGAGTCTTTTCGGTCGGAGGCGAAATACAGCATAGTCCCGTCATGGCTCCAGGCAGGATCGTCGTCGCTGAAGATGTCGTCTGTGACCTGCACGAGCTTTTCACTGGCAACTTCATAGTAATAAAGGTCTGACTGGCCGGACTTTAGACCTACAAACGCGATTTTCGAACCGTCCGGAGAATAGACCGGATTGAATATTCCTTCCAATCGGGGCCGGAATCTTCTGACAATATCTCGTTTATCGACATTCAGGATGTTTATCGCATCAAGTGCACCTGCCTTGGACGCAAAGACAATGTGTTCGCCATCTGGTGACCAGGACATTCTCGCATCAAGCCACTTCAGTTGCTCAAAGTCACCACTGCGTTCACCCTGCAGCAAACGCCTGGATTTCCCGGAATCAAGGTCGTGAAGCCAAACGTCGAAATAGTCTGACCTGTCCGACAGGTAGGCGACTCTTTGTCCGTCCGGTGACAATGCGCCACCGTTATTCACAAAGTTTCCGATTTTTCGATGATTCGTAATCCGTTCCGAAAAGTCCTCTGGTGATTCATAATTGGCGACTCCCGGCCAATATATCTTACGAAGCCAATTTTGCCACGCGCGGTTAAAATCCTCCATCGTAAGACCCGTCGCACTTTTCAGTGAGCGTGGCAATTCGCGTGACGTTTTTACCTTGTTGACCAGTTCTCCGACTTTCTCTTTGCCGTATCGCCTGTCAAGATAATAGAATACCGACTGGCCGCCTTTATAAGCAAAGTAGCCGCCAAGGTAATCGATGGGAGGGAGGTAGCCGGTGATAGTGGCATCCCGCATGAACATGTCTGCCTCGACATCCCAACCACCCCGGGACTCGTATTCAGCAAGTCCCTCCGTGAACCAAAGCGGAACATCGGACGTCGCCACGCCAATGAGAATGCTTTGAAACCCCGTACCGTAGAACAGCCGCAAATTGACGGCATGTGTCAGCTCGTGGTGAATCACATGCCTGAAAGCCTCATAATTCCCGGTATAAGGCAGTACCACTCGGTTCTTGAGAAACTCGGTGAATCCGCCCAGCGACTCTTCTTGTATCGAAAGTGAAACGTTAGTCTGCTGAAACTTGTTGTGGGACGCATAGATGATGAACTTGATTCTTCCATCAAGTGTGTAATCCCAGCTTGACTCGATGAGTTTCAATGCTCTTTCAGCCGTTTCGGCTGTAAACTCTGCAATTCGTTCCTGGCCAGCAGAATAATAGACGTCAAAATGTTCTGATTGGATGTATCTCCAGTCAAACTCGACGTATTGTACTTTATTCTTGCCGAAACCTTGAGCAAAGAGTTCTACAGAGAAGGCAAGAAGAACGAGGACTAGGATTCCCGAACGTGACATTGAGACTTTCATTCCAAAAAGTGTATCCTACTACTGGGAACGCAAATACGCTTAGTGAGGTTTCCTGAATTGCAGGAGAAAGCGCCCCGAAGCCGGGGCGACGGGGCGCAGTGATCGTTAAATTCAAATGCTAAGTGGTTACGGACGGATGACTTCAGCAACCATTTCAAGCAGTTCTTCACTCTTTATGGGCTTGGTAAGATAATTGTACGCCCCTTCTTTGATTACCTGGACCGTGTCCTCGATTTTTGGATAACCTGTCAGGATAACGATTATCGAACCTGGATCTGCCGACTTTATCTCTCGAAAAACGTCGATTCCGCTCTTTCCCCGCAATTTGACATCCAGAAAAGTCAGCGCCGGCTGTTTGTCCATATGGATTGCGATCGCCTCATCTCCGCTTGAAGCAGTTAAGACGTCGTATCCGGCCGCTTGCAATAGGTCAGACATGACCTGCAAAATCATCGTATCATCATCTACTACAAGGACATACGAGGATCGCGGCTTGGATTCGGCAGCCTTTTGCTTTTCAATATTCTGCCGAATTTCCTCCATATTCCGCTCGTCGTAGAGTCGCCAACCTCGCCAGTCACGTCGTACCTTGGTAATCAGGCCTTCACGTTCCCATTTGAAAAGTGTAGACTTAGAAATCTGCAAGTTCTCGCAGACGTCTTTGGAAGAATAGAACTTACCGTCTCGACCGGTCATAGGACCTCACTATATTAGTTATAGTAAGTAATATAACCATCCGTTGAACAGAAGTCAAGGATTGCATCAGCAAAACCACTCACGGTTTCTTCGGATCATTGCCCTCGCCATGAAGACCTTCCTTGAACTCGCGAGCACCACGGCCAAGACCCCGCATCAGTTCGGGTATTCTCTTTCCACCGAAAAGAAGCAGAACAATCGCCATTATCAAAAGTATCTCGACCCATCCGAACTTCATGTGTGTTCCTGTCGGGTATGTTGTTAGTTAATGCTAATTAAGCAACTATTCATGGGAATTTCAAGTGCCTAGGGCAACGCTGAAGTCACAACGTAGAATGCGGTCGTGTGGCTCTGCAGGACCCCCACGTCTGTCCATGTCGAGTCACCAGTTGTCGCCACTGGTTGGTCGAGCGGGATCAAGGGCGAAAACGACTTGAAAATCCGGTATTCTGAGGCACCCGTGTGGGACCAATGCAACACGATATCATTGCCTGAGGCTCGGATCACTAAGTCAGGCGGGAGAAGTGAGTACCCGGTTGCCCTGATCATTCGATTACCTGTCCTCGTATTTCCATGGCCAGCACCTTCCTGTAACCACATGTTTTCACAAGAGTCCCACAAGAAAGAACGGCTATGGACTGTCGAACTCGTATCCAAGCCAAATGCACACCGGGCCTGACTCACCGCTAAGTAGAAATCCGAGTTTACCACAATTGGTTCAAACTCCAATCCTGTTAAGGCGTAGCGTCCCCAAGTCAATCCCTGATGCCCCAGTCCATCTGGAAAATTGGGAAGTGTCCCGGTTGTTCGAACACCGATGGTATCACCCGGCAAGCCTCCAATGCCATTGATATCCAGGACAGCGACCACCATCTCGCCGTGCAAAGAGTCCGGTCTGGCGGCGGATATCGCGATTTCTGCAGCGCATAACACGAACGGAAATGAGGTTGGCGAAAATCGAACTGCCCATGACATCCCGACATCCGGGGACCATTGATATGACTCGGCCGAACCATCGTCATAAGCAAGTTCAATGATACACTCCTCGGTTACTGCAAAAGTGAAAGTATCCGTCTGCGATGATAGACCATTGGCGTCAGTGACTCGAAGGAAATACTCATATATTCCAATGTCCAATGAAATTCCTACCGCGAATCCTTCAGGCGATGAGGGTAGCAGAGTTACACTATCCAACGAACCAAAGCCGTCAGCGGAGATTAATAATGCAGGCAAGTCATGATCTCCGTCGTCCTGTACATGGCAAAAGAAATTGGAAATTCCCGGGACAGCATCACAAACTTGATTATGTAGAATTACAGGAGGCGTGTTCGCTGAATTGTCCCGAATCTTAAACATGCCAGAGCTGTCGCCCACGGACTGGGCTGCCACAGAAACTACTCGTACGATTGCCGAGTCCGAGGCTGGCATCGTTGCAATCCATCCGAAATAGCCCGAGTTTGGAGTTGACGAGGAAAGCAATTCCCATCCAGGTGTAGACGGTGATCGCTTGAGTTCAATGCGAACATTACCGCTAACGTTGACAGCAGTCCATTGGATGTCCAGTATAGAACCGATGGACACTGAATCTCCCGCAGCCGGAGTGAACACTGCGAGATCCCGGTCGAAAATTGCAAAGTCGCTGTCTGATACGTCGAATATCGCAGGCGAATCGGAAAGCACGACTTTGATCCTTGCTTGATTCGTTGGGGCGCCAGATACAACCCATGTAAACTGTCCATCGTTAGCTGTCAAGTCAGCAATAGTCTCATAAGTTCCGCTTGCGCCTGTGCGGCTTAATGATAAGGATACCAGTCCTGAGTAGTTTTGACTGTTCCACAGCACTTGTATGGAATCGCCTTCTCCGTAGCTCTGTCCACCATTGGGCTGAATCAGACTTACCGACGGAGGTGCGGAGACTTGTCTTACGATATCAACAAAGACAGGCAAGTGGTCGGACGATACATGAAGAGCGTCTGCAATACTATCGGGAACCGCGAAGTTCGTGCCGTTGTTCACTGATTGACCAAAGTGGGCTCCGTCGTTTCCAAAGACGGTATAGCTGCCGGCAACGACCTGCCACGACGGGAAACTCTGAAACTGATAGGTCGGCAAGAGGAAATCAAAACGATCGTCGAGGCCTCCGGTTGACCCTCCGTCACCTAAATCCGTTAAGCGCGGCGACTGAGTATGTACAGACGCGAAATTCGCATTGTCATGCCATGAGCCCGGTGAGTTTTGAATGTCGTACAGCCGCCCGTCGTTATCCGCTTGGTTCGCTAGAAGCAAGTCGTAGGCAGGCTCGCTGCTTGTGTAAAGATTCAAATCACCGCCAAAAATGTAGTGTCCTGGCCCAAGAGAGTTCAGATGATTGCGCACAATAGTTGCCTCCGCCAATCGATCTGATTCAAATCCCTGACTTGCTTTGAAATGCGCGGAGTATACTCGAAAATCGAGGGTGTCTGAAGCGACTCCTGCAGGGCGGAGGATGTACCCGTTTATATCCCGCAATTGAGTCGATAGTGTGACTTGCCCTTGAAGCGACACCCTTGATGACTTGTAGAATAGACCATTATCGGAGTCTGGCCCATCATCGAATAGCGCTGCGCTGTATAAGCCCGGTTGTCCGAAGTTCAAGACCTGATTCAGAAACTCGTTCAATCCACTGCTTGACTGCATTTCTTGAACTATCAGAACATCCGGGTCAATTGCACGCAAAATCATTCTGAATTCGGGGTTCCGTGCTGCCGAAGTACTGCCGGGATAGTTCAGTACATTATAGGTCGCCACTCGAACTGTGTCAAATGTCTGTGCCAAGGCTGTTTCAAGTTGCCCCAAAACAACGAACATGGCTACTATCGATGTCTTTACAATGTCCATTCGCGTCGAGTTCATTTTTTGTCATCTGCTCCAAACAGGTAATTTACTACACAAGTTACGGGATTGCAAGTGTTCACTCTAAGCCAATAAATTACTTGACCTTTAGACCAATATTGGATATATTTAAAGTCAAGGATTATTTCGTCTAAACCAAATAAAATCAATTATATGATTACTATCGAGTCAGAATCGTTCCTCGAAAAGGAGCAGACATGATTCAGAATGGCAGAATTCGGCTACGTCTTGCAGATTCGGATGACGAACACTCCAGAACCTTCCGATTCGAATATATCCGTGTTGAACACGGCAACAGACCCTTGCCCTGGGGTGAACGGGCGCAGTGGATTCCGGCGGTAGACGTGTACGGAAATGACCAGCGAGTTGTTATTGAGATCCACGTTCCAGGAGTCCTGCCCGAGGAAATTCGATTTGAATTTGGAGCCAAATGGGTTCGTGTTCAAGGATCAAGACGTGACGCAGAGATTGCGGGACGACGTGAATTCTTTCATGTCGAAATTTCTCGCGGAAACTTTGAACGGGTGATATCACTGCCGGAGGGGCTCGATACTCAGAAGACTCAAGTCTCTGCCGAGCTCGGCGTATTGCGAATTGAGATTCCCTGGGTCTCCCGGGAATGGGCAGTCTCTTGCCGCAAGGCGCAATTCCCTGAGGAATGGTCATGAGCAATTCAGAACAAAATACAAGTCAGTCAAAAAGTCAATCGGGCAATGGGGGGGAAGGTCCGATCAGGATTCCTGAGCATTGTCCGGCGCTGCTGTTAAACGACGTCCTGGTGTTTCCCAATACGATTGTGCCTCTAGCCATCTCGTCTCCGGCCATGATCACGATGATCAATGACGCATTGGCAAGTCACCGCGTTGTGGCGGCATTTTCGCGCGCGCAGTCGCCGCGCAGTGATAAACCTGAGGATCAGTTCTACTCGGTCGGTACAGCGGCGCATATCATGAAGATGTTCAGGATGCCGGATGACTCAATTCGTGTCCTAATTCAAGGAATGGTGCGTGTCAAACGTCTTGAGATTCTGAAGACGGATCCATATCTTCAAGTGAAAATTCAGCCTTTACCTATTCCGCGTGAAAGCACAATCCAGATTGAAGGACTGACCCGTACTATCGTAGGTGACTTTTCAAAATATGCTGAAGAAAACGCATTACCGGACGAAGTTCGTATTGCTGTGCATAACATCGCGGATCCCGGTGCACTGGCTGACATCGTTGCATCAAATCTGAATCTGTCCATCGGCGAAAAGCAACAGATTCTAGAGGAGAATCCGCTTGAGTCCAGGCTCGCATTGGTGGCAACTCATTTGTCTCGCGAACTGGAATTGCTGAAAATCGGAACTGAAATTCGAGGCAAAGTCGAAAAGGAACTTGAATCGAATCAGAAAGAGTACTACCTGCGTGAACAGTTGAAGGCCATTAAGCGCGAACTTGGCGAAGAAAGCGAGACGAGCGCTGAGATTTCTGATTTCGAAAAGAGGATTGTCGAAGCGGCAATGCCCGCTCACGCTGCCGAGGCCGCAAAGAAGGAACTTGACCGCATGCGCGTTATGTCGGTTTCTTCAGCGGAATATTCCGTTTCCAGGACCTATATTGAATGGCTTGTAAGTTTACCATGGAGCAAGGCCTCTGTTGACGAATTGAATCTCTTGCAGGCTGAACGGGAGCTTGATGAGGATCATTACGGGCTTAATGAAGTGAAGACCAGGATTCTCGAGTTTCTTGCTGTCAGAAAACTGAAGCATGATAATCGCGGACCCATCCTGTGTTTTGCCGGACCACCAGGAGTTGGAAAGACATCGCTGGGACGTTCAATCGCCAGGTCGATGAATCGTGAGTTTGTTAGGATGAGTCTCGGCGGAGTACGCGATGAAGCGGAAATCCGCGGACACCGTCGCACATATGTTGGAGCCATGCCGGGAAGAATCATACAATCGATCAGACGTGTCGGCGTCAAGAACCCGGTGATCATGCTTGACGAGATTGACAAGCTGGGAATGGATTTTAGAGGAGATCCTGCATCTGCCCTGCTTGAAGTCTTAGATCCGGCTCAAAATTTCACATTTTCCGATCACTATTTGGATGTTGAATTCGATCTCTCGTCAGTTTTCTTCATTACAACCGCTAATGACATCGGGCTTATACCAGGTCCATTGCGCGACCGCATGGAGATTATCGAAATTCCAAGTTACATTACTGATGAGAAGGTACAAATCGGAATACGGTACCTTTTGCCCCGTCAAATTGAAGAAGCGGGCCTGAAGACGAGTAACTTGACAATTAATGAAGATGGAATGCGTGCAATTATCAGAGGATACACGCGAGAGGCGGGGGTACGAAAGCTTGAGCAGAAGATTGGAGCTATATGTCGAAAGATTGCCCGAAGTGTCGCTGAGGGCAAGCGACGACGCGTAACCATAACGTCAAAGTCTGTATCACAGTATTTAGGCCCCGCACCGTTTGCGGAGGATGGATTGCCGGAATCGCCTCAAATCGGTGTTTCACTTGGATTAGCCTGGACGCCTGTTGGTGGAGAGATTCTGGTGATTGAGTCGACCTCGATGCCCGGTTCCGGCAAGCTTCAAGTGACCGGTCAGCTGGGAGAGGTTATGAAAGAGTCTGCTCAAATCGCATTGTCTTACCTTCGTGCCCACTCGGTGGAAATGGGAATCTCCGAAGAGAGTTTTGTGAAGTTTGATGTTCATCTGCATGTTCCTGAAGGCGCACAGCCTAAAGAGGGACCGAGTGCCGGAATTGCGTTAGCTTCGTCACTGGCGTCACTCCTTTCAAAAAAGGCTGTTCGCAACGACATGTGCATGACCGGCGAAATTACCCTTACAGGTAACATATTGCCGGTCGGTGGAATTCGAGAAAAGATTGTTGCTGCAGCCCGGCGCGGTATCTCTACGATAGTAATGCCAAAGGCTAACGAAAAGGACCTTTTCTATGTTCCTGAGCACATTAAGTCCAGGCTGAAATTCCATTTCGTTCATGACCTCGACCAAGCCTTGAAACTTACGTTGAAGCCAATCACAAAAGGCAGACAGCGGTCGGAAAACTGATGAGAATCGGGAAACTCAGAGAATGGCCTTTTTGGTCCTTGATCTATCCTGCCCAGTGTCTGAACTGTTCAAGACCGATGCATGTTTCGTCAATTCTCTTTTGCGACGCATGCTGGGCGGATCTGCCGCGGATTGAAAAAGATGCCAAGGAAAAGCTGCCAAAGCACGTTGACCGCTTGCATGCAGGCTTTGCATTCCATGAGGCCGGCATAACTCGAGAAATTGTGCACGCAATGAAGTTTGACGGTCACACATCGTTAGTTCCGAAGATGGTTGACTTCCTAGTCAGGACACTGCCGAGCGGCTTCATCGACAGCGACGACATATTGACGCCCGTTCCCCTTCATTGGCTGAGACACGGAGATCGATCGTACAATCAAAGTATGCTGCTTTGTCAAGAACTCTCAAAACGAACGGGCTTGGAAGTACAAGTTCTTTTGAAGCGTGTTAAGAATACTCCTGCTC
Organism: bacterium; assembly: GCA_013360195.1. NCBI lineage: Bacteria > bacterium. Next base: position 370,192 of record JABWCQ010000002.1, on the reverse strand, counting down.
AAAGCGGGCAAGGATTTCGACAGCGAGCTGAGAATGTGAGGAATGCATTCAGATACTCGCATAAAGGAGAAACACCGAAATCAGTATTGCTTGTTGACGATGTCGTAACTACGGGCGCAACGGTCGCCGAGTGCGCTCGAGTTTTGAAGGAAAGTGGTATTGCTGAGGTTCGAGTTCTGGCCTTTGCGCGGGCAGAATAGCCCACGTGTTCTGAAAACGGAGGAGTATACTTGAGACAGTTTGGATTTCTCGCAACGTTGGTCTTAAGCGCCTGCAATGTATTCGCGACTCACTCGCCTGACTTACTATTCGTAAAGCTTCGTGCACCTGTACAGTATTCTTCTTTAGACGGAAGTCTTTACACGGCTTCATCCACAGTCAACGATCTCCTTGATGACGGAGCGACGGCAAGCGTACCGTTCGCAAACTATTCACACCTATCCCATCCACTCGAACGTATAGTATTGATTAGTTTGCGAAGCAACGAAGAGATCGCCGAAACTGTAGATCTCCTTTCCAGTGACATCGAAATTGAGTGGACAGCCTTGAATAATCATTATCAAGTTGTTCATTCGTTGGATGATCCTTTTGTTCCGAGAGACAGTCTTTACGGCGAGGCATGGTGGCTACACAAAATTGAAGCAGAGCTGGCGTGGGAAATTACACGCGGGGATTCGAACGTCATAATAGGAATTATCGACACTGGCGTTGATTACATACATCGCGATCTTCGAGAAAATATCTGGCACAACCGTGGAGAGATTGCGGACAATGGTGTTGATGACGATAACAACGGTTTCATTGATGACACCATAGGCTGGGACTTTGTGGACGCTCCCAGCCTGCCCGCAGGCGGTGACTATCTCGATCGAGATAACGACCCCATGGATGAGATGGGACATGGTACATATGTTTCCGGTTGTGCAGCAGCAACTTCTGACAATCCGGATTGCTTCCCATCGATAGGTTTTAGCTGCCGGATAATGCCCCTTCGTGCAGGGAACGCAAATGGTACTCTTGAGGAGGATGACGTTGCTGCCGCTATCCTGTACGGTGCAGCAAACGGGGCTTCAATAATCAACATGAGTTTCGGCGATGTTGTCGCTTCACCGTTGCTGCGGGAGGTTATTTCAATTGCTCATGAGGCTGGCGTCGTTCTTGTCGCTTCGGCGGGAAATGCAAACAACAACGGCATACATTACCCGTCAGGTTTTCCAGAGGTGATAGGTGTCGGCGCTACTGACAGATTCGATCGCCGGGCATCCTTCTCGAATCTAGGTCCGTCAGTAGAAATAATGGCGCCGGGAGTTGATATCCTTTCGACAATCCTTGGCGGCACATGCGGCGAGTGGGTTTTTACATCCGGGACGAGTTATGCCGCGCCGATTGTTGCAGGAGTTGCCGGCCTCATGATTTCGGTTAATCCGTCTCTCTCCTCCGATGATATCCTTGACTTACTCCGTTCGACCGCTGAGGACATTGGTATTGAGGGTTGGGACTCCTCAACTGTTAACGGTAGAGTGAACGCGCGACGAGCCGTGGAGCGCGCACAGTTTGGTGCGGATGCTGTGGCGAGAATTTCGTTGCCTCGAACTGACACTGGCGTTAGAGGAACGATTGCAATTATCGGGGATGCCAAAGGCACTGCCTTCTCAGACTTCACGATTGATGCCGGATATGGTGAGAATCCTCGCACTTGGCAGCGTGTGACAAGTTCCTCTTCCAGAGTCTCGAATGATACTCTGGCAATACTTAATGCACCGAATACGGACACGGTGCTTGTTGTTCGGTTGACGGTTCGCGCGACAACAGGCTCGCAGTCGGTTGACATGGCACACTTGTATGTGCAGAATGCGCCACCCGTTATCGACAGTGTCGTCTCGCGTACTGTCCTTGATGGACCTGGATATGGACAGCAAGTTATCGCGTGGAGCAACCAGTTCAGCCGCGCGACGCTGCTTATGACAAACAGTGCCGGCGACTCCGTCCGCGAAGACTTTGGATATGTCGGCAAGGATCATGTGGCAGTCATATCTCAGAGCCGTTACACGGGTGAATGGCAAGCGGTCCTGCAAGTCACAAATCTTATCGGAGAATTTGCGCGTACAGCACCTTTTGCGTACAATTCTACAGAGAATAGTATACGGCCTTATTTCTTCAATTCTCGCGACACGAATTTACCGCATGGAATTGTTTGCAGTCAGGTTAGTGACTACGACTGCGACGGTTTCCTCGAGATTTGGCTTCTGCCCGTTGACAACTTGAACACTGTTGACACACTCGAATCATTTGAATGGAATGGTACTCAATTTGTGGAAACTGAGAATACATACGGACCACACATCCCGCAAGTCATCGGTGACGCCGATGGAGATGGAAAAATCGAACTAGCTGCGCGACGAGGCATTGAATCGCGAATATGGGAGCAAACAGACTCTTGCTCCATACTGAACAACCTTGTGTTTCAGAGCCCTGACTTTTACACTGAATTCGTCATCAGTAAATACGTGGTGATTGACTCGACATCAGGAAGAAGTGATATCCTCGCCCGTACAAACATAGGAAATAGCTCCCGGATGGCGCTATTCCGTGTTAGCAGTGACTTTTCACTTACGATTCGGGATACATTAGCGAACATCTCGACAGGACTGAATAGTATGGGCCCCCCTGGTTCAGCAGTTGGTGACTTCGATTCCGACGGGAGACTTGATGTTGTTTACGGAGACTACGATGGTGATATTATTTGGAATGAGTGGACAGGAAGTGAAATGCTGCCGGTATGGACGACCCGTTTGCGCCAAAATGATGCAACGGCATGGCTTGAAGCCGGCGACTTGAATTGTGATGGTGTTCCAGAGTTAATAGCAGGTTGCAGGTCAAATACCGGCCCTTCATCGGAAAGCCAGAGACTTCTGTCGGGTTGGGACTACTATGTTTTTGCGGCGAATGGGGACAACAGTTTAATTGCAGTAGACAGTGTTGCGATCCTTGGCAATGAGAACGTGTCGTTCAATCCAGCCTCCGTGAAGTGCGCGGATGTTTATTCTGATGGTTGTGATGATCTTCTGATTTCATCTTATCCTGACTATTATATATTCTATTGGAACGACTCAAGCGGGGGTTTAGAGGTTAAGTGGTATAGTTTCCCATCGGAAGCCGGTGCGATGACTGTAGCCGATATTGATGGCAATGGTCTGCCAGAAATCCTTGCATCAAATGGTGACGTCCAAGTTCGTATTGAAGATGCTGTCACACAGAGTAACGCACCTTTCCCTCCTGTGCTTTCAGGCATTCCGCAGGACGAGACGACTCTCCATTTGGAATGGACCGCCGTTCCAGGAGCAGTACACTACGAAGTTTACGCCTCAGAGGGTAACGCTCCCTATGAATTAATAAGTGTCACCACCTCAACCTCGTTTGATTGGACGGCCGCAGACATCGATATCGAATATCAGGTCGCCGTGGCGACCTACGATACCTCGTTTGCACAGCCCATAAGCGTGTATTCAAACGTTCTTCGTTTGACTCCGAATCATCCCCCTACGGTGCAGGACACTGCAGTACAAGTCAGTCCAAGTGTAGTCTTTGTCCAATTCAGCGAACAAATGGGGGCATCGGTGTTTGTGCAAGGGAACTGGCGGCTTCTGGACGGCACAATGCCATCTGTTATCTCCGGCAGCGAAGGGGCTCGCAGGGTCTATCTCTCTTTCGACACACCTTTTGAACCCGGCCAGTACACATTACAACTGGGACGAATAAGTGACATTCAGGGCACCCCTCTTCCCGAGGCCGAGAAAAGGGTAAGTTTCACGATCGAGAACATTGATGTTGCAAGACCCTATGTTGTGGCGCATTCACTTGTTGACGCTCCGGTCGGGCGAGAAGTAGAGATAGTCTTCTCCGAGCCACTAGAAGTTGATTCTGTATTACCATCGAAGTTCAGAATCATTGATCCGAGAAGGGATAATGTGCCGTATAATGCCCAAACCGTGCAATCGGTTACGTCGGATGGGCTGCGATTTCGAGTAAGGTTAGATGAACGCTATCCCGTCGGTGCCGTCGGTCATAGAGTTTACATTGAGATTGCACCAATTGCTTCGACAAGGGGAGGGTATCTGGAAGAGACCACAATTCAGATTAGTCAGAGTGCTCAGGACCTTGACAATGCTTATGTGTACCCAAATCCATTCAAAGGTTCCGGTGCATTCGGATCGACTGGTGTCTTTTTTGCTGCGCTTCCTGTCGATGCATCAATTAGAATCTACTCACTTCAAGGCAAACTAATAAGGAAACTTGAGCACAAGAGTGCCAGTGGACACGAGGAGTGGGACCTGTTGACAGAGGATGGGCAGACCGTCGCATCTGGCATCTACCTATATCGAATCGAAGCAAATGGGCAGGAGAAGCTGGGAAAACTGGCAGTCATACGTTGAAGAAGATATCAGTCGGACTCGCCGGAGGCATTGGCAGCGGAAAATCGACCGTTGCATCATTGCTTGAAAATTATGGAGCTGAAATCGTCTCGGGCGACGAACTTGGTCGAGAGGTTGTTGAAAATGACCCTTCTGTTAAAGTTGAGATTCAGCGAGTACTTGGAGACACTGTGTTACGGCCGGATGGCTCATTTGACAGGGGCAGAATCGCGCAACGTGTGTTTGCTGAACAACGCATGATCGATTGGCTGACGAAGCTGACTTTTCCCGCCATACACATGAGATGGTTGTCAGCATTTCAATCATCAAACTCACGGGTCATCGTCTTCGATGCCGCCCTCATTTTTGAGTGGGGGATTGAACGGGAGTTTGATTTGACAATAGGCGTATTGGCTGACCATGAGTTGGTTATGAGCCGCATCGGCGAGAAGTTTTCAAGGGACGACATCTTGCGAAGAATGAGTCTGCAAGCGTCCATGATTGGAAAAATTATGTTTGCCGATGTCCTTATTGAGAATAATGATTCGCGCGAAAACCTTATGAGGCAGGTTGAGCGTGTGTGGTACGATAACATTTTACCGTTGACGGCATGAAACTCTCCAAATTGATTATTACTTGCATCGTTCTGGGGGCCACAAACGCGTTCTGTCAGGACTACACTGTTTCGCAGTTCTTGAATATTCAAACAGCCACTCGCGCCACATTCAGTCCGTCCGGCACCGAGGTCGCATATATTACGAACATCAGTGGCCAGCCGCAAGTTTGGCGGAGTTTTGATCGTCCTGGGCCAATCAATCAGTTGACTTTTGAAGAAGATGGCGTTGATGGTGTTTGGTGGTCGCCAGTGAACGCGACACAGATGATCGTTTCTGCTGCGCGGGGCGGCAGTGAGAAATCGAAACTTTACTTGTTGAATCCCGGCCAGTCGCCATTAGTGCCCCTTGTTCAAGAAGACGAGGCAATATACCGTTTCGGGAGTTGGTCTAATGATGGTTCAGTTTTCTGCTATGCGACGAATAAGAGGAATGGTGTTGACTTCGATGTGTATGAGCACCATCTTGCCGAGGCTGAACCACGACTGATTTACGATGGGGGAGGGCACATTTCAGCAAAACGCTATTCTGCTGACGGTAGGTTCCTTCTGATGACCGTCGACTACTCGAATGTTAACACAGATCTGCTTGTTTGGGACAGGGTGTCGAATTCGGTCGATAACATCACACAGCATACAGGAAATGAACTTTACAGCCATCCGCACTTTGATCATGCGGGGAAGAATATCTTCTGCATTAGCAACAAGGGGCGTGAGTATGCCGGTATAACTTCGTACAACCTTGAGTCGAAGCAGTGGACTTGGTTTGAGACACCGGACGCGGAGATTGAGATACTTTCAGTCGCACCTGATGGTTCCGGGTATGCGTTCATTACCAATGACAACGGCTATTCCAGATTTAATTACTATTCGATAGCGAAAGACCGCAGAGTGCAAGGATATCGTTTTCCAGAAGGGATCATACAAGGTTTGACCTTTTCACCAGATGGCACCAGACTGGCAGTGACTTTTGGAAACGCAACCAAGCCGTTCGACATATGGATCTATGAACCGCTTACGGACAGACTATATCAGCTGACGTCGTCCGCGACTGGCGGTGTCCCGTTATCACTTTTTGTTGCCCCTGAAACTGTCGAGTATGAGACATTTGATGGTCGCAAGATTCCAGCCTACTTCTATAGTCCCGTTGGCGATGCTGGTAAAGCACCGGTCATAATTGCGATACATGGAGGACCGGAATCTCAAGCACGACCTGATCTCTCAGGCCTGTTTCAATACTGGCTTCACAATGGATTTGCGATACTTGAACCGAATGTGAGAGGATCATCAGGTTACGGCCGGACCTACTTAACGCTAGATGATGTGCAAAAACGCATGGATTCCGTGCGTGATATCGAGTACGCCGCAAAGTGGTTGAAAGGGAGGAAGGACATTGACGGAAGCAGAATTGTCCTGTATGGTGGCAGCTACGGAGGGTTTATGGTGTTAGCTGGATTGACGATGTACCCCGACTTGTTTGCCGCCGGAATTGATGTTGTCGGTATATCAAACTTCGTAACATTTCTTGAGAATACCGGCAAATACCGGAGAGCACTTCGTGAAGCAGAGTACGGATCATTGTCTTCTGATCGCGCATTTCTTGAGTCAATTTCTCCTCTGAATCACGTTGACAAAATTAAAGCTCCTTTATTCGTGATTCAGGGTGCGAACGATCCAAGAGTTCCGCAATCCGAGGCGGACCAAATGGTCAAGGCGATTCGCGATCGTGGCGGAATTGTAGAATACCTGTTGTTCGAAGATGAAGGACATGGACTTGCCAAAACCCAAAATAGAATTCTGGCTTACTCGAAAGCCACTGAGTTCTTGAAGAAATATGTTTCAGTAAAGCCAGAATAAAAACGAAGGCGACACCAAGCCGCCTTCGTTGAATTCACTATGGAACGGGATTACTGTGCGTGCCGGTACTCGCACGGATGTGCAGGATCAAATGCTGACTCGACGGATTTACACACACTTACTATTACGCTGGTCGTATAGTGACTGGTCTCAGTTGGCCACCACTCAAGGCTCTGGGTGCCCATCGATGCTTGGACTTGTGTAGTTCGTCCAGGCCGTACGGTCACAGTAAGATTGCCTCCAATTCTGCAGCGCACGGGGTAAAGTGATGGAGTTGACAGCTTGATATAGCCGAAACGCTCGACTTCGCAAAGTGGCAACTCTGGTTCAATGTCAGTGACAGGCTGTTCGTCGGCAACATCCGGCGACACTTTCCAGGTCGCTTCATTTGCTGTTGCCGGAAGTTGAGGGTTCGCGCCAAAATCATGTGAACAGCCAATTGCCATGATCAGGATTGCCATTAACGGTATTACCTTCATCAGGAACTCCTTTTCTATTTCTTGTGCTTCTGCACTTTGTGCTTGTTGTGTCAGTAATCTGGATCAATTGGATCGATTTGCTGGGCAATCTCAGGGACCAATTCATCAGTTTCACTCCGGACACCTAGGAGTTCTGTGATTTTTCTGTGCGTAGATCTTACTTCATTTTGAGTATAGAGAAGATTTCACGTTTTCTACTGACTTGACAATCAATTGAAATTGTATACATTTGTGTTAACTGCGGATGTAACTCAATGGTAGAGTACTGGCTTCCCAAGCCAGCTGTTGCGGGTTCGAGCCCCGTCATCCGCTCCAGTTTTGCAGGCACTATCGAGTGCCTGTTTGTATTTAAGAAGATATGCCAACTACCGTGACTTGTCCGCTATGCCAATCTACTATAATTCAATATCTTGGAGCGTTTTCTGCGCGCCGACTTTGTCGCTGTGAAGAGTGCGATTTGGTGTTTGTCAATCCCGATTATCACCTGACGACCGAGCAAGAGCGGCAAAGATACCTACTTCATCGTAATTCACTAGAGGATCAGGGTTACCTCAATTTCTTGGAGCAGTTAATTTCGCCCTTTGTTGCACGGCTCGAAAGGGGGTCAACGGTCCTCGATTTTGGCAGCGGGCCGAAACCAGTAATGGCAGGTTTACTGCAAGCAAGAGGTTATGTTGTCAAGCTGTACGACCCCCATTTCGAGCCCGACAAAAGTGTTCTATTGAACGAGTACGATGGGGTAACTTGTGCCGAAACGGTCGAGCATTTCAGGTTCCCGTTCGAAGACTGGCAAAAGATGGCCAAGTGTGTGCGACCTGCTGGCCTTCTTGCCGTCATGACCATGATGCAAACGCGAGAAACAGATTTTGCGAATTGGTGGTACATTCAGGACCCGACTCATGTGAGTTTCTATTCAAACAAGACTTTCACTTGGATAGCGCGACAATTCAATCTTGAATTAGAAATCGTCACCAATCGTGTTGTGTTTTTCAAAAAGAAAGCGGAACCTTCTTAGGCTCCGCTATGGTCTCGGTGTATTGAACAGGACTAAATCGGCCGAGTCATTCTGTATAGCCAGAGCTTTGTTTTTCCTTTGACCTTTGACCCTATAGCATTACGCACCCTGGCATGATACTGATTGATGTAAAGCCTCTCGCCAGTCGTAAGAAGAGTGACATCAATTAATCGTGTGTCAATAGGACAAAGCGTCAGGTTCTCAAACTTGTAAAACCCGGGTCTGTCCTTGTCCACTGTCACGTAAACCAGATTTTCGATCCGGATACCGTATTCACCGTCGCGGTAGTAACCCGGTTCATTTGACAGAACCATTCCTGGCATCAAGACATCATTGGGGAATCTGGGAGCTAATGATGCCGGTCCCTCATGAACGCACAAATAGTGACCAACACCGTGCCCTGTTCCATGTAAGTAATTCAGTCCTGCCATCCATAATGCTCGTTTGGCAAGCACTTCAAGCTGTGGTCCACGTGTACCGATTGGAAACGGTGTTGTCGCGACCGCTATGTGGCCCTTGAGAACACGTGTGAAATGCTCCTTTTGCATCCGAGTCGGAGTTCCGCAGCAAATCGTCCGGGTTATGTCCGTAGTTCCGTCCGGATATTGCCCACCCGAATCAATGACCATAAGCCCTTTAGCCTTAACCTGTCTGCTTGTGGCCTGGACAGCGCGATAATGGACCACCGCTCCGTTGCCGGCATAACCAATAATTGGCGAAAAGCTCGGGCCCCTATAAAGCGAACTGGCACAGCGTGCTCTTTCGAGTTCCACTTCAAGTGACAGCTCGCTCATCGGAATTTTCCCGATGTTCTCATCAAGCCAGGACAAGAATTTAACCATCGCGACACCGTCCCGTACATGGGCTGCGGTCATGCCACGAATTTGCTTGAAGGATTTCATTGCCTTCAACAAAGTGATCGGCGACCGCTCCGTAATCAAGTTTGACTTCCCAAGCTGGGCAAAAATCCACTGGGATGCCGTTGCATCGTGAACCCAAGTCTTGCCTCTGGATTTGGCAAGCCCTTTTAGTACGTTGCCGAATGCGTCGTATCGATGAATTTTGACGTGCTTGCCGAGTGACCGCTTTACGTCCGGCGTTACCTTGCGCAGGTCCACAAAAAGATGCGCGGACTTTTCCTTTATGATTGCATACGATACAAAAACCGGATTGAAGTCGACATCCCGACCTCGGAGATTGAACAGCCAAGCGATGGCGTCCAATTCATTTAGTACATGTGCAGTTGCGCCTTGTGACTTCATTTCGCTTCGCACCTTCTTTAGCTTGGATGCGACCGATTCGCCGGCGTACTTGATATCATGGGTTTCGAGTTTGGACAGGGAGAGGGCGGGCTTGTCCGGCCAAACTGCGTCAACAAGGTCCTGCTTCACCAATACCAACTGCAGGCCTCTATCTGAAAGTTCTTTCTGCAGGGTAACGTAACGTTGGTGAGTAATTACTTGAGGGTTTACTCCGACTTTCGAACCCTTAGGCAAGTGACTTGCCAGCCATTCAACGAGGCTTGGAGTGCCAGCCAGGCCAATCTTTTGAAGTCTCATACCGGATCCTGCAAGTTCTCGCTCAGCTTGCAGGAAATAGCGTGAATCCGTCCAAAGTGACGCGTCTGTCAGAGTGACGCAGGCCTCTCCGGCGGAGCCGGTGAAACCGGAAATAAAGGCTCGACGTTGCCATCGGGTAGGAATATATTCACTGTTGTGAGGATCTGAGCTTGGGACAAGATAGGCCTGTATCCCACTGGATCGCAGTTGATTGCGAAGAGCAGCAATTTTTGATTTTGTTTTCAATGCATTTCCTCCTGTTTTCAAAGTTACACTGAAAGTATTGAAATTTCAAGTCGATAAGCTTGAACATTCGTATAATATTCCCGCTTGAGTTCTGGGCTGGCGCAGGCTTTGCGCAAGAGCTTGTAGAGTTTGCAGTTCTGCTTGAATTTCGCTAAAATAAACAGCATTCTACGCATACATTTAAAATACAATAATATGAGAATCAGCGTCTTTGGATTAGGTTATGTCGGTTGCGTGTCGGCCGCATGTCTGTGTGAATCGGGGCACGAAGTATGGGGCATTGATGTAGATTCGACTAAAGTCAAATTCCTTCTTGAGGGCAAGAGTCCTATTGTCGAAAAGGAATTGCCGGAACTCATCGCCAAACATCGATCAGCAGGTCGCTTGAATGCGACAACCTCAATAGAGGAAGCTATCAAGAATACCGATGTTTCATTAGTTTGTGTCGGTACTCCGTCATTGCCATCGGGCGCATTGAATACAGAATATGCGCGCCGTGTATGCGAGCAAATCGGTGACGCGATTAAAGGCCTTGATCGCCTGCACACCGTAATTATTAGAAGCACGCTGTTGCCCGGGACTACTCGGCGGGAACTTCTGCCAAGGCTCGAGCAGCACTCCGGTAAGTCCGAGGGAAATGGATTTCAAATCGCATACAATCCAGAATTCCTTCGTGAAGGTTCGGCTGTATCGGACTTTTTTGGTCCGCCCAAAACCGTCATTGGAGCAGAGCGTGAAGCAGCTGCTGCAATCGTGGCTGAATTGTACAAGGGTTTGCCCGGTCCGTTTCATACGACGAAGATAGAGGAAGCGGAACTTGTCAAGTACGCCGACAACTCCTTCCACGCCGTGAAAGTGGTTTTCGGAAACGAAATCGGCGCTATCGCCAAGTCAGTGGGTATTGACAGTCATCGAGTCATGGAGATTTTCTGTTCCGATACCAAACTCAATCTGTCACCTTACTACTTAAAGCCTGGCTTCGCTTTCGGTGGATCCTGTTTGCCTAAGGATGTCCGGGCGCTATCGGCTTGCGCTAAGCAGAACAATCTTTCAACGCCGTTGCTTTTCTCATTGATGGAATCGAATGAAGAAAGTGTGAAGCGTGCGGTAAAGTCAATTCAGGCATTTGGCAAGAAGAAGATTGGTGTCCTCGGTCTTGCGTTCAAGGAAGGTACCGATGATATGCGCGAGAGTCCTGTCGTCGAACTGGTTGAAACGTTGCTTGGGAAAGGGTACAATATAAAGATTTTTGACCGCAATGTTTCACTTGCGCGCCTTGTCGGGTCGAACAAAGCGTATATTGAATCGGCGATCCCACACCTCGCAGAATTACTCGTGGAGAGCGTGGATGACATTGCGGCGCACTCTGAGGTTGTGCTTGTGACCTATCGCGATACTGAATTCTATCCTGTCCTTAAGAAGCTGACTCGTCAGCAGATTGTCTTCGACCTTGCTCGCGTCCCTGATGCCCACATGATTCACGCGGAGTATCATGGCATTTGCTGGTAAGGTCCTTATCTTAGTAGAGAACCTCTCCGTTCCGTTTGATCGCAGGGTCTGGCAAGAATCACTCGCGCTTGCCAGGGCCGGCTACCAGGTAAGCGTAATCTGTCCGCAAATGGTGGACAAGAAGGCGTTTGAAATAATTGACGGCGTATTTATCTACCGCTATCCGATGCCTTACACCGCAAACCGAGCAATTGGTTATCTGTGGGAGTACTCATGGGCAATGCTTTGGACGTTCGTCTACTCATGCTACGTGTATTTCAGGCGGGGATTCGAAATTATTCACGCCTGCAATCCGCCTGACTTGTTCTTCATTGTTTCCCTTCCGTTCAAGATCTTTGGAGTGAAGTTTCTGTTCGATCAACACGACTTGTCTCCAGAAACATTCGAGTCCAAATTTCCCGCGCGCGGAGGTATTCTTCTCAAAATACTGCGGAAATTAGAGTTCTGGACTTACAAGACTGCAAATGTCGTGTTGTCCACAAACGAATCCTATCGTAAAATCGCGCTTGAACGGGGTAAACTGTCTGACAATCAAGTTTTTGTCGTGCGAAGCTCACCTGATCTGAAGAAATTCGCTCCTTTGCCCGCAAATCCTGCTTACAGACGCAGCCGGTCATATCTTGCCGCGTACCTTGGCACGATGGGCGCACAAGACGGTCTTGACTATCTGTTACGAAGTATACACATTATCACTCAGAAGTGGAAAAGAACAGATATCCATTTCTTGTTGATGGGCGGTGGCGAGAATCTTCAAGTGCTGAAAGACCTTGCATTGTCGCTCGGTATCACGGACTTTGTTGAGTTTGCCGGCCGTGTGTCAAATGAGACTGTTCGCGAAGTCCTTTCCTCTGCCGATGTTTGTGTTGCACCTGACCCAATAAACCCGTTGAATACACATTGCACCATGAACAAGATTCTTGAATACATGGCAATGGGAAAACCTATCGTTTCATTCAGACTGACCGAATCCGAGTTTTCCGCCCGTCAGGCCGCAGTGTACGCAATTGACAATGATGAGGAGGACTTTGCCCGCAAGATTGTCGACTTGCTGGATAATCCGGTCATGCGGAAAGAAATGGGCGAGTTTGGATCGCGAAGGTTGAAAGAAGATCTTTCATGGGAAAAGAGCACGACTCAACTTCTTAGAGCATATGAATTTGCATTGGGTTGCAAAAAAAGATGACCGTGCAGACGCACGGCCATATCGATGTCGTGCGAGGCGTTTTTTCAGCTTGAAGGGTGTGGTCGAAACGCCACCCGGGCCAACAATGACATGATTGCACCGCCGATCAAGGCAAACCCGATCGACAATGCCAATGGACTCGGTTTGCGCTCACCGGTATTCCCCGAGTCTTGACGCAATGATGAGTTTGACTTGGTGATCACGAGATACCAGTCACGCCCTTGGGCAGATCGATAGACGAAATGGTCCTCGCTGTTCACGGAATGGAAAACTCCTTGTCCCTTCGTCAAACCAGTCAATTTGTCAGATTGCTCTCGTGGCAATTTTATGTCTCCAGCAGCTTCCCCGGCAGACTCCCGAATCTTGATCTTTATGTCAAGCGCTTCTTCCCAAGCTTTTGGATTGCTAGCCCGACCCGATCCAGAAGATTGACCTAAGCAAAAGTAATCTATCAGCTTAGCCTCAGTCGTCTGGACCAAGTCTGAAGACGTGTCGCCAGGAACCATAGACTCACGGAATGGCCAGTAGGATAGGATAAAGAGTGTGATTGTAGATGCGATCCAGAACTTGATAACAGGACTCATTTAAACACGTTAGTTGTTTGACACTTGGCTCAAGATACACAACAGCGGGGACATTTCAAACAAGCGTTGGTTGTTTTGGCGTATATTCTCACACTACCCACTTCTTTAGTCAATTTCTTTAGCAATAAATTATTGAAATTATTGCACATATGTTGCAGGCTGGAATCTTGCAACATTGTAGGTCGAAACTCAAACAAAAATCCGCTGTCTTCTGGAAACCTTCTGGTCCGTGTCGGCGTAAGAATTGACAGAATGACTGCGGTTCCGACTAATGAGTCCGGCTCGTTCGCGCGATGGGCCGGACTCGACAATTCAGGGAAAATAGTATGGTGGTGAATTGGCATTGATTCTGCCCTATCAGGGCAAAAATCCAGTCATACATGAGAACAGTTGGATATCGCCAACATCAGTCATTGTTGGTGATGTTCAGATTGGTAGTGAGTCTTCGATTTGGTTCGGGGCGGTAATAAGAGGAGACGTGAACTGGATTCGTATTGGAAATCGTACGAATGTGCAAGACGGAGCAGTTTGCCATGTAACGATTGGGACTGCTCCTCTTCTGGTTGAAGACGAGGTTTCAATCGGGCATGCTGCGGTAGTGCATGGATGTACATTGCGATCCGGTTGCCTGATCGGAATTGGTGCCCGAGTCCTTGACCTTGCAATTGTGGGAGAACGATCCCTTATTGCCGCTGGTGCGGTCGTTCTCGAAGGATCTAGAGTTCCGGCAGGTGAACTCTGGGCGGGGGTGCCCGCACGGAAAAAGCGAGATTTGAGTGTGGATGAGCAGCAGAGTCTCTTAGATACGGCTGCTCGGTATGTCCACTATAGGCTTCATTATACAGGTCAGGCCGCGGAGATTCCCAAGGACTGGCTACCGAGGTAGACATCAACGATGATCAATTCGTTTAGAGCGAAGTCAACTGAGACTCACAGTACGACCGACACAGGTGTGGTCAAATGGTTCTCTCAGAAGAAGGGCTTTGGTTTCATAGAATCTTCGAGCGGAGCTGAAGTGTTTGTTCACTATTCTTCAATCAAAGGCCGAGGCTACCGCGTACTTGAACCGGGCGACAAAGTAAAGTATGAAGCAGTGGCCGGGCCGAAGGGTGAGCAGGCTTTTCACGTCGAAGTACTGTCTTGATTCCAAACGCCAGGTATTAACGCCAGGGCTTACAGCAACCGCTGTGAGCCTTTTATATTTGTGGGCTCGGCGTTTGCTAATTACACGTTGAACACCAGAATCAAGTCGGTTGAGGTTGTAATGTTGAAACGGAATGTCGCACTTTTTCTTCTACTGCAATTCGCTCTGCTGCCAACAGTTGTGAATTCGGCCGTGCAATCCACCGATGCGAAAACCGTTTCCTGGAGTCAACTCAGCAGGAACGAATGGCTGCTAGTCATTGCAGTGCCTCGTGTTCAAATTGATACGGTTCTGCTCGCAAATTCGTATTGGTCACATGTTTCGTGTCGAGGGTTAAGTTCCTACAACCTACCGGGTGCACCCGATTTGCCAGCGGTTTCGCTTTGGGTTCCAGCCAATGTGTCTTCCGCAGGATTTGAACTAATTCGCGAAGTCGGAAGAACAGTCACGGTAGCACCGCCGCTTCCAGTGCCGCAGCCACTTGACAGATCCGTGCATTCAAGTCACACGTATGTACCAATACATGAATATTATGAACGGTCCTCATATTATCCGGACGAGATAGTAGAAATTGTTCAGACCGGTAAAGTAGCCGGGACAGAATTGACACTGTTACGAATTTGTCCAGTTAAATACTCCGGTGCTTCGCGATCACTTTACGTGAGCGACACGCTCGTCTTCAGAGTGACGATTCCAGGAAATCAGAGTTTGGATTCCGAGCCTTCTCAGTCAAGCTTTGAATCAAGACTAGTTTCTGACATTGTCGAATTCCAGCGACGTGCCAATCCACCGACGCAAGTTGATGAACCACGACTGTTGGTTATAACTCATCCTGAGTTCGTCGAAGGATTGCAGGAGTGGCTGGGGTTCAAGTATGAATGCGGTATAACGGCTGAGGTTGTCATTTATCCGGATATCGCGAGTTCGCCCCAATCGCTAAAGTCTTACTTGCAGCAGCGTTTCGACGCATCCGAGACGCCCCCCGAATTTGTTCTATTGATAGGCGATTATGAGTTAATACCGGCCTTCTTTGGTGTTGGTTCGAGCTTGACGGATCACCCTTATAGTTGTCTGACCAACGACGACTTCCTACCTGATTTGTCTATAGGCCGTCTGCCTGTAGACTCTCCGAGTCAACTTGAACGATGGATTTCTCGTGCACTCGCTTATGAGAGGGATGCGCAACTTGGGGAGACGGCAGAAGCCACGGTGTTTTCAAGCTCGGTCGCGTTGGATCCCCTGCACGGACAACAAGTTCGCGAAGTGTTTCAAAGCGCAGGCTTGAATCCGACGTCGTTGCAGCAACCGCAAACCGGTGCGTTGCCGCTCTTGCTTGCTTCCTTGAATGCACAGCCACTTTGGACATTTTACATTGGCCACGGTAACCCAAACTCCTGGTCATCAGTCTCTCCTCACTTCACCTCCAGTACACTGCCGCAGCTGCAGACTAGTCGGCAGGGAATTGTCATTTCGGTTGCCTGTGCGACAGCAGACTTTGACGAAGGTCAGAATTGCATTGCAGAAGACTGGACTTTGGAGCTTCAGGATGCTGGAGCCCTTTGTTATATTGGCGCAACTGAAAGCACAGCATTCTTCTACAGTGATACGATTGGCCTGGCAACGCTGGAGGCTATCTTTGAGCATGATTATACCAGCATCGGCATGGCCCTGGACTATGGCAAGCTTCGGTGCGCACAATTCTTTCCACAATCACCCGGTGGATTAACTGAAGAAACGATACAGCAGTTCGCTCTCCTGGGTGATCCGTCGTTGCGACCCTTCACTGCCAGTCCGGTCACTGTTGAGGCATCGATTCCGGATGTGCTTCCAATTGGAACTGCTCATATACCCGTGACAATTCGCTATGACGGGCAGGGTGTTCCGGATGCAGAAGTTATTCTAACCCGGCCTGACGCGAATCCACAAATCAGCTACACTGACGGCGACGGTTTTGCCCTCGTACCGTTGCCGGATTCAGGCGAACGTCAATGGACAGTAACGGTCCGCGGACTGAACCTTGTACCGATTCAACGCAACGTGTCTGTCGTACCTGTCGCTGGGGCAATTCTCCAGCTTCAATCAATCGACTTTGAAGAGTCAGTCGGGGATCTGGACGGTATGCTCGACCCCGCAGATAGTGGTACATTCCGTGTGCTTGTTAGAAACGCCGGTACGGTCGCGTCGGAAGCCGGGCGATTGCGGATTGAATGCTCTTCTGATGCCCTGTCGCTTAATCCCGGGTATCTTGATTTACCAGTGATAGAGGCACACAGCGAAGATTGGCTTGAAATGACAGGAAACTACTCAGTATCAACGACTGCAGCAAATGGCACAGTTGCGGTTCTTCAGGTATGGGCAGAACAGGGTGAGCGAAACTCCTATATTGGAAATCAGCGAAGCGTAATTGAGGCGCCGGAAATCGAAGTCATATGGCAGCGACTCGTCGAATTGTCAGGCGATGGTGACATGTTGCCGGAAGCTGGCGAGACGATTGGTTTGTCAATTCAACTAAAGAACATAGGTGATGAAGTATTGCGGCAGCCAGTCGTAGACTGCATGCCTGACCATCAGTTTCTGCACATTCAGGAAACGCGTTGGTCGACTGATTCAGTTGCAGAATCCGACAGCGTAAGCGTACAGTTCTCCTTTTCCAGTGACTCTGCAACTCCACGCGGTTACGCGTTCGAGTACAATGCAGTCTTGACTGGAACGAACTTTCCCGACCAGAATATTTGGGGGCATTTCCGAATAGGAAGGGTCCCAGTACTCTTGTATGTCCTGGACTCGCAGCCGCAACAATTGGCAGGAATTCAAGGAGCATTGCAGGTATTGGGAATCGAGTACGAAACATCTGCTCAGATACCCCCAGACCTTTCCCGTTATGGTTCGATTTGGATCTTTTGTGGAGTGCATCCAAACCAGGAACCCCTTCCAAGTCAGGCCGCGGATCGAATTGCAGATTATTTACATGACGGCGGTGCCTGCTATTGGGAAGGCGGTGACGTCTGGGCTTTTGATCATGAAAATTCACTGCACCCGTACTTTGGAATTGAAGGTGTTTCCGACGGTTCTGGAGATGCGGGCCCTTGTTCCGGGATTCGAGGCAGATTCACTGAGAATATGCAGTTTAATTACGGAGGAGAAAACAGTTTCATTGACCGGATAAGGCCGATTGGGTCTGCATTCGAGATTTTGCGCAACTCTCGAAATGGCGCCGAGTACTCAGTCGCTATTGCAAATTCCGGAGATGGATTTCGAACTGTTGGTTGTTCAGTTGAACTTGGCGCTCTTCACGATGGCGATGCTCCCTCTACACGAGTTCACCTCGTCCGCCAGATTCTCGAATGGTTTGGAATCCCTGTTTTGCACGACCTAAATCCTCCTTATATAACACACGTCCCAGTTGGAATATGGCAAAATTACAATTTACCAATACCAGTTTTTGCCGATGTCCAGGATGAGAGCGATCTGGAGCTTGTCGCCTGCGACTATAGGGTTGGCGGCGGTGCTCTGCATACTGTTCCAATGCAGGAAGAATTGGACGGGTATGTATGCTACATTCCGGTACAGACGCCCGGATCAACAATTTCTTACAGGTTACGTGCCGTGGATCGTTCAGAGCCGCAGAACACTGCATTAACAGATGAGTTTACAGTAATCGTCGAGAACTCTGCGGAGAGAATGGTATCCGTGATTCCGGAATCCGAGTCCATACAATGGATGAAGAGACGAGGTGCAAACGGTACAGTGTCTATTGTTGGAACGGAGACTGGACGAAAATCAATCGTCCTGATTGCGAATGGATCGGCAAAAACGAGTTCCTATATCTCTGTTCCATTGAACCTATCCGAAATTGAGAATCCGTGCCTCGAGTTTGAGTCAAGCATCGAGGGCACGAATGCGCGCGACATGGTCATTGCCCGGATAGTTGCAAGCGTCGATTGCGGGAACTCGTTCCCAATCTTAATATGGCGGAGAAGCGAAGGGCCAATTGCTTCTGAAGTAATAAGTGAAGACAACCTGAAAGAAATCGCAGGTCTTGAGCAGGTGGTATTAAAGTTCATCTACTACGGTGATTCGTACTGGCATCTTGGCGATATTCGAATTACTGACATGACTGTAACAGGTCGCCCGGTTCGCGACCTGGTCGTCAAACCAGGCGCGGTGATTAGTTTGCATTGGACACCATCAGGTTTGCCAGACGCTCGTTATCAAGTCTTCGCGGCTTCCTCATTGTCCGAGAGTTTTGAACCAATTGCCGAAGTCAGCGACACCTTCTATCTTGACCAAGCTAGTCAACTTATCCCGCAAAGGTTCTATCGAGTTAGTGAATTGAGCGGTGCGTTCGATACGCCTGCGTCCAGACTTGTGAACACGATGTTTAGCCGAATTCCCCGCGCTTTTGAGCGTCGTTGACAGCGGCCAGAAGTCTGCCTCTGCACTAGAAAAGGCTCTATTCGAGCCTTTTGTGCTTTTGTCTCGTTTATGACTTGTTGCATCTTCGCTTAGAAACTAGTAATTTTCTTCAATTGCAGCTTTTCCGTTGTTCGTTCTATGTATTTATTTTTAATAACTTTAATTCCATCTCTCTTATTCGCCGGTTATCCGCGTTTCCTTCAAACTGACGTGGAACCGGAGAAATCTGGCTTGCTTGGCTGTCGCCAACCAAGAGAACGAATACTGGATGATACACTGCACCAATTTAACGCATTGAAAATCTGGTCGGACCTCGACTATGATTTGGTAAACTCCCTCATATCTGGTAATGCCAGACTACTGATTGCGATTGATGAAGTAAGCCTGAACCAACTCGACTTGCGGTTGGTTGCCAGCTTAGAGATCGATTCGGTCACCAGCACAACACATGATGTAGATAGCGTGCGGCGCGATGGGCTGGATTCCGTGCAGATTTTTCTTTCGCCAGAGATGGCTATTGGGGATACAGTTGACGTTACGATTTACTATCGCGGCACACCAGCAATCATAGACTCGTGGGGGGGTATGAGATTTGGACAAGCGTCAGGGTGGAGACCGCAGATCTGCTACTCGATGGGTGATGGACTTGACCTCGAACCGCCGCCAGCGAACTACTCGTGGCTTCCTTGCTTCGCAGATCCCACAGACAAAGTCCTTTGGGAAGCGTGGCTGCGTGTTCCGCAAGATCGGGTCGGTGTGAGTGCGGGTATCCGGCTTGATTCTGTTGCGAATCCGGATGGTACGTCTATTTGGCACTATCGACTTGACCAGCCGGTCTCAACATATCTCTTGTTCGTGTCAGTCTCTGAGTATGAGATAATGACACAGCGGGACAGCAATCCGGTCATTGAGAATTTCGTGTATCCATCGCGTTGGACTCAAGCGCAAATTCACTTCGAGCCGGTTCCACAGTGTTTGGATGCATTTGCGGCGCACTTTGGTCCTTACGTCTTTGAACGGTTTGGCTACAACATGACCCGCATTGGTGATATGGAGCACGCAACATGCGTGTCGCACTATGATGCGGCAGTAGTTAATGGCCGTACATATGACTGGCTCTTGTTTCATGAGTTATCTCATCACTGGTGGGGGAACTGGGTTACGGTTGCAGATTGGCGGGACCTGTGGCTCAACGAAGGCTTTGCAACATATTGTGAGGCATTGGGAATGGAATGGGTGAGAGGGGAAGAGGAGTTCCGGAATTACGTGCGCACTGATCTGCAGCCTGCTGCCCGCAATGCCGGAAATGCTTCGACGATCTACGACCCGGATTATTATTGGGGGGCTATTGTCTATGAAAAGGGTGCATGTGTGCTGCACATGCTGCGTTGGGTAATGGGTGATTCATTGTTTTTCAGCTCACTTCGAGACTACGGGCAGCAATTCGCCTTTGCCAATGCAACGACTGTCGAGTTTCAGTCAGTCTGCGAATCCCACTACGACTCGACATTGCAGTGGTTTTTCGATGAGTGGGTCTTTGAAGGAACGGGGTATCCACAGTTCGATATTATCTTGGAACCCACCAATACGTTCTCGTTGACTCAGTCGCAGTCTGGAACACAATTCAGTATGCCTGTCGAAATCGAGTTTTGGTCAGGCGATCAGCTTACAAGCACAGATACTGTTTGGGTAAATCCCGAGCTGGCTTCTTATGATCCGGATGTTCCCTTCGATTCAGTTTCACTTGATCCGAGGGGATGGATACTGAAGACTTTGCACTACTTCCCGAACGTATCGGCAAATGACGCGGTAAGACCGAGTGATTTCGAGATATCTTCCGCCTACCCAAATCCATTTAATCCGACCCTGACTGTTTCCTACGAGTCTCCGCGCCCGCAACCTGTAACCATGCGCGCCTACAACGTGCAAGGACAGCTTGCCGTCGAGAAGACTGCCTTGGCGTCAGCCGGCTCGAACACGCTTGTTTGGAACGCTGAACATCAAGCCTCAGGAGTCTATGTGATCCAACTGTCAACACAAACCGCTACGCGCACGGTAAAAGCTGTGCTCTTGAAATAGCCTCTATTCCTGAGACGGTCTCTCGTCTCATTCTTATTACACCTTTGGAGATCAATTTTGAGTAAGTACGTCTATACGTTCGGCAACGGTCAGGCAGATGGCCGTGCCGACATGAAGAATCTTCTTGGCGGAAAGGGCGCCAACCTCGCTGAGATGAATCACATGGGACTTCCAGTTCCGCCCGGCTTCACAATTACGACAGAAGTCTGCACCTATTATTATGACAATGGCCGTTCGTATCCTAAGGAATTGACTTCACAGGTAAAAGAGGGCATTGCTTACATCGAAAAATTAACTGGCGCGAAATTTGGAGACAACTCAAATCCTCTGCTTGTTTCAGTTCGCAGCGGTGCCCGCGCCTCAATGCCGGGCATGATGGATACAATACTCAATCTAGGACTGAATGATCGGACTGTTGAAGGTCTCATTAAGAGGTCGGGCGACGCGCGTTTTGCTTTCGACTCATACAGACGTTTTGTGGCAATGTACGGTGATGTTGTGCTTGATCTTAAGCCGCAAACCAAGGAAGAGCATGATCCCTTTGAAGATATGCTTGCGGCAAAGAAGGCGAAAGCAGGCGTCAAGTATGATTCAGAGCTCTCCGCGGAACATCTAAAGGAGCTTGTGACGGAATTCAAGATTGCCATCAAAGAGCGCAAAGGCGTGGAGTTCCCTGATGATCCATTCGAACAGCTTTGGGGAGCAGTTGGTGCAGTGTTCGGATCTTGGATGAACGAACGTGCGATTGTGTATCGCCGCTTAAACAAGATTCCTGAGAGCTGGGGTACAGCGGTAAACGTTCAAGCCATGGTGTTTGGAAATCTCGGAAGCGATTGTGCGACTGGCGTAGCGTTTACACGAGACCCTGCATCGGGCGAAAAAGTATTTTATGGTGAGTTTCTGGTAAATGCCCAAGGCGAAGATGTTGTTGCTGGAACTCGCACTCCACAACAGGTCGGTCTGAAAGCATCTCAGACGTGGGCAGCGAATCACGGCATTAGCGAATCCGACCGCAAGTCGAAGTTCCCGTCGTTAGAAGAGGCAATGCCAGAGTCTTATAAACAGCTCCTGGACATATCGGAGAAACTTGAAAAACACTACAAGGACATGAATGACATAGAGTTTACGATTCAAGATCGCAAACTCTGGATGCTGCAGTGTCGTGCCGGCAAGCGAACCGGAATGGCGGCGATTCGTATTGCGGTCGAAATGGTAGAAGAGAAATTGATTACTGAGGAGGAAGCGGTTCTAAGAGTAGATCCCAATGCACTCAATCAACTTCTCCGCCCCATTTTTGACACGGCGAAACTGAAAACGGAGAATCCGATTGCTCGCGGGCTTAATGCCGGCCCCGGTGCAGCGACCGGTCGAGTTGTTTTCCATGCTTCGGACGCTGAAGCGTGGGCGGCGAAAGGGGAGCAAGTTATACTGGCTCGTATTGAAACTAGCCCGGAAGATATTCGCGGAATGGATGCCGCACAAGGTATTCTGACGCAGCGTGGCGGAATGACTTCGCACGCGGCGCTCGTTGCGCGCCAAATGGGAAAAGTTTGCGTCGCGGGATGTGAGGCCATTCACATAGATTACACAAAAGGCATTTTCACTGCCGGAAACGTAACGGTTAAGGAAGGTGATTGGATCTCGCTCAACGGTTCCACTGGAGATGTGTTCAAGGGAAACATACCAACGAAACCGTCTGAAGTTATCCAGGTGCTACTCAATAAGTCGCTTGAACCCAAAGATGCTCCAACCTATCAACTATACGCAAAGTTAATGGGTTGGGCAGACAAGATTCGCCGAATGCGAGTCAGGACGAATGCTGACCAGCCAGACCAATGCCGAAATGCAGTAGCATTCGGGGCGGAGGGAATTGGCCTTGTACGCACTGAGCATATGTTCTTTGAAGGGAATAGAATTGACGCAGTTCGCGAAATGATTCTAGCATCAACTCTTGACGGACGGAAGTCGGCCCTTGCCAAACTTGAACCCTATCAGCGTGAAGATTTTGTAGGTATATTTCGTGTCATGAATGGCTTGCCGGTAACCATCAGGCTTCTTGATCCGCCGCTGCATGAGTTTCTTCCACACGGAGACGCGGCGGTTAATGATCTGGCGAAGAAGCTTGGAGTGAATCCTAAAGACGTTGCTGCGAAGGTCGAGGATTTGCACGAAATGAATCCAATGCTTGGACATCGCGGCTGCCGGCTGGGTGTCGTCTATCCCGAAATCACGGAAATGCAGGCACGAGCGATTTTTACTGCTGCTGTACAAGTGAAAAAGGAGGGAATCGAAGTCAAGCCGGAAGTAATGGTACCCTTGGTTATGACTCCCGGTGAACTGAAGTCACAGTCAGACGTTATTCACCGTGTTGCTGAAGAAGTTTTTGCTGCCGCGGACGTGAAGATAGACTACCTAGTCGGGACCATGATTGAGCTTCCACGTGCTGCCCTTTGCGCGGATCAAATTGCTCAGCAGGCTGAGTTCTTCAGTTTTGGCACGAATGACCTTACACAAACTTGCATGGGACTTTCAAGAGATGACTCGGGCAGATTCCTGCCCTACTATGTGCAGTCGCAATTGTTGCCAGCTGACCCATTTGAAACACTTGATCAGTCCGGAGTTGGTCAGCTTGTCGAAATGGGAACCTCACGTGGTCGACAAACGCGGCCAAACTTGAAGGTCGGCATTTGCGGAGAGCACGGCGGTGAACCATCTTCTGTGATCTTCTTTGATAGTGCCGGATTGGATTACGTTTCATGCAGCCCATTTCGTGTTCCCAT
The DNA here is from genome assembly GCA_013360195.1 of bacterium. Lineage (NCBI taxonomy): Bacteria > bacterium. The sequence continues at coordinate 346,316 of JABWCQ010000002.1, read as the reverse complement.
TGCAAGACTCGCTGCTGCGCAGGCCACACTGATGCATCGAAAAGCCTAAACATTTCGTCAAATGCTGTCCGAAGATTTCTGGACTCTTTCGGGGCCCGGCACCGCGCAAACGAGGGTGCTGGGCTCCCGCTTCATCGGCAGGGCGTTCCCGCTCGACGATGAGGTCAACATTAACGTTGCACTTGAAGCGGTAAAGAAGCTCTATCATGATGCTTCTCACCACTGCTGGGCGAGTATAGAGCGGAAGGACCAGAATCTAATTCAGATGCAAAGCGATGCAGGAGAGCCTAAAGGTACCGCCGGTCAGCCAATACTTCTTGAAATCCGACGACACAACCTCGAAAACTGTGGCGTGATTGTGACTAGGTGGTTTGGAGGAACGAAGCTTGGCACCGGTGGCCTGGTAAGAGCCTATAGTGAGTGCGCTTCGCTCGCGCTTGATGCGGCACCGCGTGTGCTGAAGAAAACGGGTATTTCTGTTGAAGTCGAAGCTGATTATGAATTACAGAAACTCGTCTATCAGCTTGCTATGAAATTCTTTGCGTTCGTCGAACATGACCCGGACGGAAATGGAAAGAAGCTTCGAGTCAGACTGCGAAGGAAACAGGCTGATGAGTTCATTTCCGTCTTGCATGAGCAATCTTCAGGGAAGTTGATAGGCCGGGCAGGCTCCTCGTGGATCTCCTGATACTTGTTCTCTTGTCACTTGGTTTGAGCGCCTATTTTTCGGCCATCGAGATTGCATTCACGACATTCGATGCGATTATCATAGGGAGTTGGAAGAAGGCACGTAAATTCGGTGTTCGATTCTCAGAGTTTCTATCAAGGGTACCGGAACGTTACCTCTTTACTTCACTCGTTGGTAATAACGCGGTCATGGTGGCCTATTCGTCGCTGCTTGTGATCTGGTCAGAGCGTGAGGGAGTTTCTGAAGTCTGGATAGTCGCAGTCTCGCCGTTTGTGGTCTTGGTTTTTGGAGAAGTTATACCGAAAACACTGGGACTTGCGTTCGCGAATCCGTTCGTAAGGTACCTGTCCTTGCCACTGTTCCTATTCTATTGGCTTTTTCTCCCCGTCAGGGTATTGATTCTTCCGTTGGAAAAGCTGCTGCGAAGTCGATCCGGATCTGCTGAACGTGCGGAACACGCGTACGACGTCCTGTTTCGACGAGAAATCGACTCAGTCTTGTCTCGTGCGAGCAGAGAAGGCACTGTCACGGATAAGGAGTCGGAGATTCTCGACCGCTACCTGCATGCGCGCGAGGTACGTGCCCGAGACATCATGACACCACGCCCCGCACTTATTGCATTACCTGCCACAGGATCACTGCAGGAAGCATTAAGTCTATTTGCAGAGCGGAAACATGGCGTATTGCCGGTCTATGATGAGTCTATCGATAACATCATAGGATTTCTTCATTCAAAGGACTTTCTTGAACCCAGGGACTCCCTCAGAAGTTATCTCCGGCCTGCGGCTTTTGTGCCTGAATCCAAATTGCTGGTCGAACTACTTGAGCAGTTCAAGACTCAGCGTCTATCAGCCGCAATCGTCGTTGACGAGCATGGCGGTACAGATGGAATTGTCACCATTAAGGATCTATTTCGTGAACTTGTGGGACCTATCCGTGAGACTGAAGAATCCTCAAAATCCGGGACAATTAAGAGACTTGCGGAAGGAAAATTCCTGATTTCAGCTCTGGCTGACCTCTCTGATATTGCTGAAGCGACTGGCTGGAGGCCTCCTGATGGAGACTATGCGACGTTGTCCGGACTGCTGGCCGAGTATCTTGGTCACATCGGGAAACCGGGAGAACAGATTGATATAAAAGGAGTTACGATAAGAATCCTGAGTGCGACAACAAGAAGAGTTGAGAGTTGTCTTGTGAGAATTCCTGACGATTTTCGCGAAGAGTCCTGATCAAGGAAGTTCTTGACAATCCGGCTAATAGCTCATATATTTGAAGTCTTATTGCGGGGTGGAGCAGCCTGGTAGCTCGTTGGGCTCATAACCCAAAGGTCGTTGGTTCGAATCCAACCCCCGCTACAAGAGGAGAGTCGCCGAAACAAGGCGACTCTTTTGTTTTTGGTCACAAGAAAAAGCGGCACGGTCATAAAACCGTGCCGCTTCAATTTGTAAGACGAGCTATTTACGGAGTCGCGGACGAAACTACAATGTAGAAATTCTGCGGTTGTGCCCCGACAATTCCAGTATGCGTGTAGCTCAACGCAGCTGTTGAGCCAACGAACGTGTTAAACGGACCGGACGGATTCGTGGATGAATACACGCGGTAATAAGGAGCACCGGTTGACGCCCACCTCAAAATCACGTCATTTCCGCTTGATTGAATTGTGATTTGCGGCGGGTCAAAGTTGAATCCACTCACCCGTATCATTCGATTTCCGTTTCTGGCGTTCTCCAGACCTGAACTTTCAGAATGCCAGGTCAAATCGCATGCATCGTAGTAATAAGAATTACCGCTCGGCGAATTGGAGTCAAGACCAAATGCAACAGGGCAATCTCTTGGTTCTACATTCTTGACACTGACATAGAAAGCAGAAGTAACCGGGACACTTCCGAAAACCACGTCCGACCATGCTGCTCCTGCTGGAAGTCCGCCCGCAGCATTTGATGAACCCGTAGTATCTCGCACCACGACGGTACCGGGTGTGCCGCTTGGACCGTCGGCCAAGTACACTGTGACAATGACAGGTGCCTTGTACAATGTCGGTGCAGTCGGATTAATGGCATACTGCGCGGCGCAAAGGTTGAAGGGATAATTGCCCGGATCGAATCTCACTGCCCATTCGAAATCAGGTCCGTCTACCCAATTGTAGTTCTCAGCAGTACCGTCGTCGTGAGATATCCATGGAACGCAAATGTCTCCAACCTCAAATGTCAAGTGACCGTTGTCGGGTTCTCTGTCTGCCAAATTCTCCGTATCAACGGCACGCAGATAGTACTCGTAATTTCCGTCAAGCAGCCCTGGGACGGTGGCAGAAAACTCGTCTTGATTGCCAGTTGGTGTAAAGCTTGCCGAGTCATATGCACCCGCACCAATCAAGCGATAGTACACTCGGAAAGCGTTTGTAAGGGGATTGTCATCAATCAATGTTGCAAGGAATGTAACCGATCCTGCAGATTGATCTTCCTTCTGTTTGTGGCTGATCACCGGTGTTTGGCCAATGGTGAAGTTTGCGTTGGATTCATCAACTGATGGATATGCCAATCCAGTAACTCTTATCCTCGCATTGGCCGTAGAGGGTCCGGTTATAAGCCAAGAGTATCCATCGGCTGCTGAAGCAACCAACTGCTCCCATGCGCCGCCAGGATAGTTCCTGTTCAATTCAACACGCGCGGTACCAAGACCGGTTGATGTCCATACAATCTCGCCAATGTTTCCTGGTGCCCAGACTTCTCCACCGTTTGGCTGAATGACCGTCACGGTAGGAGTAATTAGAGTGAAATTGGCGTCAGATGTATCGCCAACAGTCGGGAAATCCACGGCGGTAACTCTTAAACGCGCCGCGTTTGTCGCTGCGCCGGTTGGATTCCACGCCTGAACTCCGTCGTTTGGCGTGTTCATGAAGAGATTTTCCCACGCCCCGGCTGGATAGTTGCGATTCAATTGTACATTGACGTTGCCAGAAATCGCTGCGCTGGTCCAAAGTACGTTGTAAGACTGGCCCAGGTAGTAGCTTTCTCCGCCATTGGGAGAAGACATCGTCAGCACGGGATTTAGTTGACCGTTCGAGTCTGTCGTGTACATAATCGAGCGACCTGCCACAAGTGAGGCTGCCCCCGGTCCATACGAGTTCCAGAAATAGTAATCAACTCCGATCGAATGGTCCTGATTCTGAATTCCGACGGACGCATAGTCATTGTCGTTCGAAGCGCTGTTCGGGCTTAAGTTTACAGTATTGTACTGCACCTTGATCTTGCCGTCACCGGTTGCAGAAGGATAGAATGCCGGGTCATAAAGTATTATCTGGAAAGTCTCGACGACATTCGTCCACAGTGTTCTCGCTCTCCATTCAATGACGTAGTAGTCCTCCGTACTGTTGTAATAGACATAGACGTTCTCATTGGCGCCAGAAACACGCAGATCATCCCAGTATGCAGCAACCTGATTTGGCGGACCGATGGGCGTTCCCATACGGTAATTCCGGAAGTCAGTGATTGAAGGATAATTCCCAAACGCAATCCATCCATTTGAACAAATGGTGATACTGTCAAAGGTGTTACCGTAAAAAGTGAAGTCAAATGGAAGCGCTCTAACCTGGGTATCATCATCATCCTCGGCAATATCACTCATGTTCAGATTTGTTCCCGAACCGCCGAATCCAGGAGCAATTTCAATCCATTCATAGACGGAAGCCGCTCCAGCCGGTTGACTTTCCGTGTTATCATATGCGTAATAACCGTATGCGTCCGGCCCTGAAGGACTCGTGGACGTAAACGTGCCGATTGTCAAACTGAAGTTTGTACTGTCGCGAAACCCATTGTCATCGTAAACCACCAACTGCATGTCAGTTTGGTGGCCGTTAAACATTGCGTTGCTGATTGAAATCGCGAACGTATTCCCGCCGCTGTTGCCTGTCGATCCTGCGTTTATGTTGCCGAAAACACCAACAGAGTCTGTCACACTCACTCTTGGATCCAGTGAACGGAGAATCCCGTCTCCGCCGAGAATTTGTCTAGCTCCAGAGTTTGTGATGGTCGGTGTGAAAGTACCTGATTCACCGGGATTCAAGTTGCCGCCTGGTCCGCCAAACGTGAAACTTGAGTACAATACATCAGGAGCAGACGGCGTCAAGTCGATCCTAACAGTGAATGGGCCTTGGTCCGTGGTCAGGTTAAGATAGAGCGTAATCGGTTCACCGTTGAATACAGAAGTAACGCCGATTCTGAAGGGAGCTGTTGGATTGGCACTCGCGCCGGGTGCTATGTTGGAATAGCTGCGGCTACCGTTTATAATCGAAATGCCGGCGGACGCGCTGCTCAGTGTTCCGTTGATTCCCGTTACTGTTGTGGAACTTCCGGTATTGGTCAGATTAATGGACAGGTCAATCGTTTCGCCCGGATTGAGAACATCGTCATTGTTTCCGACTGTACCGCTCAAGTTGTCATCGTCAATGCTAATCGTGTTAAACGCGAGATTTGCGGAAACTGTGTTTACCGTGATGCTGCCAAGGTACGGGAATTGGTCGTCCTTTGTTACCGTGACGAGCATTGTGCCTGTCGTGGGTGTGGCAACAGGGAGATTGACTTGTCCATTTGCGCCAGTGTAACCTCGTGCGAAGGTCTCCGTACCCTTGAGCAAGCATACAAGTGCGCCTTCGACATTCTGTGCAAGAGGATTGGTTACGGTCACCGTGACGTTGTTCGCTCCGCGGTTTATTGTGGCCGCATGACTTGCCGTGGTTCCATAGGGATTTTTTGTCCAGATCTTTGTGCCAGGATCACCCATCAGATTTGACCAGTAGCAAAAGTTTGTGACTGCACTTGGCACAAAGTTCTGATAATTCTTGTAAAGTTCGAGTTTTCCGGAAATGTTGATAATTCCCATTTCCTGAATGCCGAGTGCATAGATTCCGTACATCGCGCCTGCGTCTACGATATTGTTGTAAGGCACATGAGTTCCGGAACCCCACAAACCAACGCATCCAATTGCGCCGCGCGGCGATGTTGGAGTCTGAGTCGGCGGAACAAGCCATTCCTCCGACAGGGTTTGGCCTGCGCTGTTAAATGTCCCTGTACCGCAAGTCATTGAGTACACAAAGGGAAGTGCTCCTCCCACCGTACCTGATCCGCCAACAGCCGGAGCCGTCGCGAGATCGGCTGGATCCATCTCTCCTATCCACGACATTCGATGATTGAATACACTAATCAGATCATCCAAGATTCCGTTGGTTTGTGCCTCAGAAATGCCGCCTGTGAAGACTTGAACCGGGGGGCATGACATGCCGGCCTGAAGCATTATCTGTCGGGTATATTCTTTTGTTGAAGGATTGGAGTTGATAAAATTCGTGTGGGCAGCACAGTAAGTACTGGTGTACCAAGTCGGATCGCCGGTATACGGATTTGACTCGTAGTTGATGCTCTTGGTCACCAACGCCTGCAACATGCTTTGGCTCTCCGATGGATAGCGGCCAACTGCAATATCCGGAACCGGATCAGGATTGTCTCCGCCTGATGGACTTAAGACACCCAGGTAATTGTCGTATCCCGTGGATCCGTCACCCGACGGTGTCGAATAAGTTGCAGACGCGCCCGGGTCTCCGAACATGCAGACAAACTCCAAGGCTCCGCCGGAAGACGTGTAAAGATTTGAAATATAGTTCCTCACGGAAAGTGCGGTATTGCCGGTCTGTGTTAATGTTACATACGACGCATCGAGCCCCTTGCGACGATGCCAGTCAACCAAACGCTGTGCCTCAGTCGTATTTATGGCATTGTCCGGGCAAATTATTAAGTACTTGCCAGGCAGAACCGGAAGTTCATCAAGCGCGCTGCCTGCGAAATTCTCAAATCGAGTGTACAGCTTCTTGAACCCCGGTGAAATGAACTCAGGTGAAACTTGAATTTCGTTTTCACCAATCCCACCCACATTCTCAATGACAACTTCAATATTGTCGTATACACGAAGTTCGCGACGAGCCGGATTGTACTGAATTGGTGCCACTGCGAGCGATACGAATCGTACATCCCGAAGCGTCGCTGGTGTGGAGATAACCGCGATGCTTTCGGGATACCATGCGTCCGCGGAATATATTTCAGCATCCATTGCGTAGTTCTGACCGTCGAGACGATTCTCCAATTCCTCGCCTTCATACGGCTGTTTCGGAGACACGTCAATGTTGGATACTATCGTATATGATGACGATGTAACCACTGCGGCAACATTACCTGTTGACCCGATCATAATCAGCTTTGTGGAGCGCGGCAAGTCGGGTTCGCCTTGACGAACAGTAGTTCCTTCACCTGGAATCTTCACGGCAGTGAACGTGCGTCCGTCCAGTACGGTTTCCTCGTATCGAACTTGTGGATCGAAGAAACGAACGTGCACAGATTGTGGGTCGGGATCCACCACTTCAAATGGAATTGGATGAACATCCTGAGGACCTGCAAACTCCCAGAAATTTGAAGGGGTGGGGGGGATGTTCAGCGCAACGGAATGGCCTGATAGCGAATTTGCGGCGAAGCTGATTGAATACATTGCCGCACAGATTATGGGGAGCATCAAGGCAGAAATCAGGCGAACTTTCGTGAGCATCGGACTTCTCTTTCTCTAAGTTAGCACATAGTTTGACTAAGCACATAATTTAAGCAAATCCCGACCGTTAATCAATAAAATCTGCCCTCGAAAAAAATTAGGCTTATTATTATAAGAGTATATTAAACAAATATTTGCGCGCTATTCTTTTGTTCATATGTGTGAAATAGATTTCACATCCTCAATCCTGGAGGGTCTGTTAGACGATACATTTCTAAAAAGGGCTGGCAGAACACTCTGCCAGCCCTTCCCGAAGCGAATCGCAGATCAAACTACTGTCCGTTCCAACCTACAACGTAGTAATACATCTGGTTGGCTGCCCCAGCTCCGCCGGTAATTGTAAACGAGTTTGTCAGAGTTTCGCCTTCCAATGTGAGGTAGGGAGGATTCGGTGTCGTGCTGCTGTATATTCGATATCCGAAGTTATCGTCGTCTGCCCAGCGTAAAATGACGTCACTTCCGGATATTGCAATGGTCAAACTGAGTGGCACAAGTGCGTCTGCAATGGTACCGATGCCATAAATGTTGATGTCATCAATGTACCATCCTTCGCGATTCGTTCCCGCGTCTGAGGCAAACCTCCATCGCAACTGAATCGAGGAGTCGGCGTAAGCTGATAGGTCAATTACCTCTTGGGTCCAAGTAGTGATTGTCCCAGCGTAACACGTGACTCCCGGCATGGGACCCGTATATGGATTTGACCCTCCAGCAGTCGTTCTAAACGTCTTGGGATAGCCTTCCGTTGGATTGACTAAGACGAATTGGCCGCCGTTCACCGATACTTCAACAACGCCACCGTCATAAGCCGAATCTGGATATGCGTTTGACAACTCGCTGTCAATAATATGATAGAAAACAAGCACCGCGTCGGCAGGCAAATTATTGATTACAGGCGACACAAGTGTGGCGTCAAGCAGGCTCGCATGCGTACCTGTGCTGGAATCCCCGCACTTGTAGGAGTTTGGTCCGCTCTGCGCCTGTTCACTACTTACGTGCCACTGGTCTGACCAGCCTGGCAAAGCCAAGTGAGTCCAGCCCGGAGCACCGCCATCAAAATCCTCAGAAAGCACTGAAACCACAGAGGCGATCGAGAAATCACCAGCACTGATGTCCGTAGAATCCGGAGTCAGGACAGACGTGATTCGGACGCGGCAGGACGATGAGGTAGCTCCAGCAACTACATAAGAATGTTGCCCGTCATTTGCGGTGTTTGATGCAATACTCGACCACGGGCCGGTAATTCCATTGCGTGACAATTCTATGTTGACATTCCCATTGACCAGTCCGGGCGCCCATGCGATTGATACAGTAGAATCGGATAGCCACAGCTCACCGCCGTTGGGGGACAAAAGCGCAAAGTGAGGATTAATCGTTCCAGTATTGTCGGTCGTAATCATTATAGCCCGTCCATCGGCAAGCGTCGTTGATCCCGGCGTGTAGAAATTCCAATAACAAATTTCAAGTCCCGCCGTGTGATTCATGTTCTGAATGCCGACTGTTGCATAATCATTGTCAAACGATGCCGAATTCGGATGAGGGTTTACATCCTGATACTGAATCAATATCTTGCCGTCGCCAGTCGGCGAAGGTGTCATTGCCGGATCATACAGGATGACCTGGAACTTCTGCGGTGCTGCGCCTCCGGCCCATAGGCATTGGGTAATCCATTCAACAATGTATCTTCCATTGGCAGCGTCGTCTTTTACGTACACGCCGCCGTTGGATACGCCTGTGATGATCAAATCGTCCCAATACGCGGCAATCATATTCGGCGGCCCAAGCGGCGATCCCATATGGAAGTTACGATAGTCGATCTGGTTTGTGGAACCGAACGCGATCCAGCCGTTCGAGCATACCGTTATTGTGTCAAATGACTGGCCGTAAAATTGGAATGGGAACGGTAAAGCACGGATTGCTACGTCATCCTGATCTTCACCCCCGTCAGTAAAACCTAACGACTGTCCTGATCCGCCCAACCCCGGAGCAATCTCAATCCACTCGTACGTGGGATTTGCACCTGACGGTTGTGTATCGGTATTCTCATACGCAAAGTAGCCGTAAGTGTCTGGACCGGTTGGACTGGTGGACGCGGCGATACCAACTGTCAACAATAAGTTTGTAGAATCCCGTACTCCATTGACGTCGGTGACAACCAGCTGCATTGCAGCTTGAAATCCGCCTGGCGTGTTTGTGCTGGCGGAAACTGCAAACGGATTTCCCGCATTACTGGATGAACCGCCGGAGTTAATGTTTCCATAGGAGCCGAGCGAGTCGGAAACAGACACATGCTGGTTAAGTGATCGAAGTACTGCGCTGGCACCGGAAAGGGCTCGTGACCCGTCATTTTCTATCGTAATAGTTAAGTTGCCTGCATCACCGGGATCAAGTCGATTATTTCCGTCGGGAAACGAACTTGATACAAAAGCTACACTTGCGGCTTGCGGGGTCAAGTCTATCCTGACACTTTGTGAACCTGCTGATGAATTCAATGCTAAATACAGCGTTGAAGGTTCGTTGTTGAAAACCGCACCTACTGAAATACGGAAAGGAGTGATAGGGGAAGATGTTGCTCCAACTGCAATATTGGGATAGTTCTGAACTCCGTTGATAACCGCTATACCTGGTGACGCACTCGTCAGTGTTCCGACAATTCCGGAAACGGTGGAAGAAGTTCCGGTGTTTTGCAAAACGATGTTCAAATCAATCGTTTCTCCCGGATTCAGCACGTCGTTGTTATCACCAACAGTGCCTCCCGTGTTGTCATCGTCAATCGACACGCTGCTAAAGCTCAAGGACGCGCCTACATTGATTACACTTATTGTGCCGACGTATGCTTTTAGATCTTTACCTGTGACAGCAATATCCATTGTGCCTGTCGTTGGAGTGCTTACGCCCAAGTCTATCTCGCCGTTCTCATCGGTATATCCGCGCGCAAAAGTTTCGGTCCCCTTTGTGAGACCGACGAGTGCATTGGCAACCGGATTACCGCCGCTAGTAACAGTTACCAACACATGGTTTGTGCCACGTGTGATAGAGACCGGATGGTTAACTGAAAGGGTTTGTGGAATGCCCAAATAGACCGGTACACCGGGGTCGCCTTGAAGATTGCACCAGCCGGAGAAATTCGAGACATCGCCCGGAAAGACGCTGTTGTAGTTGCGATACAATTCCAATTTGGCTCCGACTACCGCCATTCCGGTTTCGCGCACATCGTACGCAAACATCGTTTGCATACCGCCGCCGTCGAGAATGTTGTTGAATCGCGAGTGCGTGCCAGCACCGGACATTCCTACACAGCCAATTGAGTAATTTCCGCGGACAAATTCTTCATTTAGTGAAGGACCGCCAGAAAATGTGCCGGTTGCGCAGGTTACAACCCAAACATACGGCCATTGCTCACCAACATTCAATCCCAACAACTGTGAGGACGAAAATTCACCAATCCACGACATGCGGTCGTTAAAGACCGTTACACCCGCTTCCAATCGCGCTTCCAAAGTTGAAGTCAACATGCCGCCTTCAAACACATCGAAATCAACCGTCGGAATGCCGTGTTGCAGCATAATCTGCCGCATGTACTGCTTTGTAGATGGATTTGATGGTACGAAATTCGTGTGGGCTGCACACCAGGCACGCTCATACCAATCTGTCTCCACCATGTATGGGTCCGACTCATAATCGATGATATTGTTGATCATCAGATTCAAGTTCGTCGACGTGTTTGCAGGAATTCGCCCAACCGCCAGATCAGGAACAGGATCCGGATTGCCTCCGGTCATCGTCGCGTAATAGTTGTCAAGGCCTGATCCTGTAGCAATCTGATACGGCGCAGATGCGTCAGGGTCGCCAACAAGAGTAACATACTCCAATGCGCCGTTGGATGATATATACTGATTCGAAATGTAGTTCTTAATAGAAGTTGAAGTTGTTCCGGTCACAGTTGTTGTGGCAATATATGCATCAATCCCTCGCTTGCGACGCCAATTTACCAGGTTCTGTACCGCGGCAACTACAGTGGCGTTCGGATCACAAATATAAAGGTGACTTCCCGGTAGTACCGGCAACTCATCAAGATGACTGCCTTCAAAATTAGGAATCGTTCTGTAAAGGGCCTTGAAGGCCGGCGAGATAAACTCCGGACGGTGTGTGATCTCATTTACACCGATTCCGCCCTCATTCCTGACGCTGACATCAATCCGGGAGTAGATTCTAACCCGATTTGTGACTGGATTTATCTGAACAGGATGAATTGTTACAACCACGAACCTGACGTCTCTTATCGTTGCAGGATCCGAAATCGTAACAACATCCCTTGGATACCACTCATCTGTTTCGTAATACTCGGGAAGAAGTACAACATCAGAACCGTCAAGAGCTCTTTCTCCTTCGGCAAGAGGCACAAACGGAGCTGGGGGCGTGCTCGTCATAAGTGTCTCATATTCGGAGTAATCCAGATTGGCTGAGTATTCTCCGGTGTTTTCAATCATGAATAAACGAGTGATTGCAGGTACCTCCGGTGCCCCCTCAATCTCCCTGACAGATTCACCATTAAGCCTGAATTGGCTGTAGGACTGACCCTCCAAAAGGATTTCACTCACTGTGATATTTGGAATGTCAAACTGAATTTGGATATTCTGCAAGTCATTTCCGATCACGCCTACGGTTGCTGATTCAACTTCGTACGGGCCGCTGAATCGACTTGGGATGGACGGCAAAGCGGTCGTTTGAGGACTTGGGTCACCTATAGTGGCCGCAGAAGCCTCAAATGCCACGAACCAAACTAAGCATTGCAAAATCAATTGCCGTAAAAACATACGTAACTCCTTGCTTCGAAAATTCAACACAATCTTCACTGGTTCCGCCGATTCCAGTATAATCTCTAAATATAGTCTGCCAGAGACGATAGCGCAAGTTTTTTCGCACTGCCCGTGAAAAAAATGAGCACAAAAATGGTCAATTACACCTATTTTGTGATTGTTAGAACGTTCAAACTGAGTCGCGAACTCGTTATTCAAGTGGCGCTTGCTTTGTAGGAACCAGATTTGCTCTGACTTTTCAAGTCTAGCTCCAAACCGACCGCGTTTCAGGAAGCAAATGGAAAACTCATCAAAATTGACCGATTCTAACCGAATCTCTGACGGTATGATGGATAACACAAACGATGGCCAGAACCTGAGTATTGCCCACCTGAATTGCGAGGAATTGATTGCCGAGCTCGCCGTCGTACGAGAACGCCTTGCCGAACTCGAAGATCTTGAAGTCCAGCGGATAACTGAAGAGCAGGAGAGGTTTGATTCTCTCAACGTTCTTGATGAGTATGCCCAGCAACTTGAGGAGAGCCGCGACAAGCTCGCGAGATTGCTGCAGGCTGGTGTTGCGATCGAGGAAGTGCGGACGACCCATGCAATCTTGCAGACTGCGGCCAACGCAATAGGTGCAGCCGGATGGGCATCGGCTGTTGTGTATCTGTTTGACAACTTTGAAGTCATTGAATCCGCGTACTTCGGAGTCTGCGATGAAGATATAGCAGAACTGGAAAAAAACCGCCGTCCGGCAGATGAGCGTGCGCGGATGTTCTCCCCGGAGTTTGATGATTTCAAAGTCAGTCGCTCATACTTTGTCCCGGCTCAGAGGCTGCATGAAGTCATTCACAGCAGATATGTTGTACCGGGTCGACGTGAATCTCTTCCGGGAGATGACTGGGATCCAATGGACCTTGTCTATGTCCCGATGTACTCCAGTACAGGAAAAGTGCTGGGCACCATCAACTGTGATGACCCCGTAAACGGAAAGCGCCCGACTGCCGAGGTCTTCCAGTATCTCGAAATATTTGCTGATTTAGCCGCCAGAAAGATCGAAACCGTACAACTGCTGAACAGGCAGGCGGAAATCGAATCGCAACTCCGCGAGAGCGAAAAAAAGTACCGAACGATTTTCGATCGATCCGCCGACGGCTTTTTCTTGATGGATGACCTCTTCAGAGAGTGCAACGATGCAGCCCTCAGGCTATTTGGATGTGAACATGATGACATTATCGGCCACGCTCCTTCGGAATTCTCTCCTAAGTTCCAGCCAGACGGCCAAAGATCCGATAAGCTCGCTGCGGAATACATCAGTCGCGCACGCGCCGGAATTCCGCAGAACTTTGAGTGGCTTCATGTCCGTAAGGACGGTGCACTCCTAAACTGTGAAGTTTCGCTCGCGAGTATTGAAGTCAGCGGGCGTTCCATGATCATGGCCATTGTGCGTGACGTCTCGGAACGAAAGAGAATGGCGCATGATAAGGAAACCACGGCCATTTCATCGCAGCTGTTTCTGTCTGCTCGATCAATGGATCTTGTTTACTCCCAGCTTCCGAAGATCCTTATCACAAGATTTCCTTTCGAAATCGCGGCAATTGAATTGTATGACCCTGTTACTGACGAGTGTATTCTCGTAGGCGAAACTAATAGCGGACTTCCGCTCGGGTTTCGAGTGCCCGCAAACTTGACAATTTCAGGCACGGTCATTCGAAGTGGTGAACCGGTTACTGACGCACAGGCAAGCCGAAGACCGGACTATGCACATGCAGACCTTCGGCGCATGGGCCTCCAGAAAGTTGTTTGTGTTCCTCTCCGGGTTCGCGACACAGTCATCGGTGTGCTTTGGTTGGGTGATTCTCAATTCGTAACGTCAATTGATCAGGCTCTTGAAGAGCTGAACCAGCAGATCATCCCGCTTAATGTAATTGCGAACTACCTTGCGCAAGCTATCGACAGACAGCGCGCTGAAGAGGAAATCCTTGACCTGAAGCAGTTTTTTGAAAACCTGCTTGACAACTTACCTGCCCAAATCGCGGTTTATGATCAACACGGCAACTACCGCTACACAAACCGCGCAAATGTTCCGGATCCCGCAATTCGTGACTGGCTGATTGGCCGTAACGATGAAGAACTGGCGCATCGACTTAACATGGACCCCGAAATCGGTCGCAACAGAGCCGCCGCCCTTTCACGAGTGCTTGCAGAGGGCGGTCAAGTGAGTTTTGAAGAAACAGCCAGAGATATTTACGACCGTGAAAGATACTATCTTAAGGCGGTCAGTCCCGTTACCAATCTGAGCGGTCAGATTGAGTACATTGTCGGTTTCGGTCAGGATATCACCGATACGAAATTATGGGAACAAGAGCAGCGTCTCCTGCGATTGCTCCCGACTGACAATCCGTTCCCAGTGCTTGCCTGCTCTTCCGACGGCACGGTTCATTATATGAATGCGGCTGCAGAGGCTCTCATGAAGCGAAGCTGTTGCGAGCACATCGCAGATGTCTTGCCCGAAGATCACATGGATATTGTAGCGGATATTGTCAAAGGTGAGTCAAACAGTGAGGAGAGACACCGGCAGTTAGGCAGCACTTCTGTACAATGGATCTATTGCAAGTCTGCGAGCGGCCAGATCGGAATTTACGGATCTGTGGTTCCCCGCGAAGCAGGAACGCTCAGCAATGGTGAAAAGCAACAGTTGCAGCAACTGCAGATGCTATCGGAAGGGATGACTTTTCCCGTTTGGTTATTGGATGGATCTGGCGCAGTGATAGCATCCAGCGCGGCAGCCAAACGCATGTTGATTGAACATGGGCAGGACCATGTCCGTCAGCTAATTGATCCGGAATTGTTCGCAAGCTTCATGTCGTTACGGCAAGACCTTCAAGTACAGCAAGTCGCTGAATCACAAGTTAACAGCCGGTCATTGATATGGACGTACACGGCGATCTCCGACAACCTTTATTTGCTCGAAGTCCGGGATATGACGGAGTTAAGGCAACTGCAGGACAAACTGAGACACGCACAAAAGCTCGAAGCGGTCGGCAGATTGGCTGGTGGAATTGCCCACGACTTTAACAATCTCCTAACGGGTATAATCGGAAACCTCGAGCTGCTTGAACAGTCATCATGTACAACTGACGGCGGAAGAGACTTTGCACGTGAGGCCGCCCGCGCTGCTGAACGTGCTTCCAACCTGGTCAAGCAGCTGCTAAGTTATAGCCGTAAGTCCACTGACCAGCCGATCGCTCTTGATCCTAATCTAATCTGTTCAAATGTTGTCCGGATGTTATCGAGGACGGTAGACCGGAGAATCTCAGTGATAGATGAAGGCAACCCGAATATTTGGCCGATCGCCGCGAATGTCAATCAGCTTGAACAAATTCTGATGAATTTAGGTGTGAATGCGGCCGATGCTATCGTTGAAAAACTTGGCTCAAGCAGCATGGCTGATGAACTGCCCTTCATTCGCATTCGAACTGAAAATGTCACCGCTCATCTTCTCAGGCTTGCTGAAGGCAAACGGGTTACTCGCGACTGTGTCATGATTTCCGTGATTGATAACGGCTGTGGCATGACGCCGCAAGTTCAGAAAAGGATCTTTGATGCATTCTTTACAACAAAGTCTGAACATCGCGGTACCGGTCTGGGTCTGTCCATAGTTGCGGAACTTGTAGAGGACCTCGGTGGTGAGATTCAGGTGAGTTCGGCCGAAGGTAAAGGCAGCGTATTCAAGATTTTGTTGCCTCGCAGCGCTTCCCCCGCTGCCTCGCCACCGGTTGAAAGAGCATTTGGCAACGTCAGGGGCGGTAATGAGACAATTCTGCTCGTTGATGACGAGCCTGTCATTATCGACCTCGGCAAAGAGGTACTGGAGTCAGCGGGCTACTCTGTTATCGTGGCCACAGATGGCAGGGAAGCCGTGTCCATCTTTTGTGAGAACAAGAACCAGATCGATCTCGTGATTATGGACATTTCTCTGCCTGTTATAAGTGGTGACGAGGCCGTTGCACTAATCCTTGAGGAAAAGGAAAGCACGCCAATCATCCTCTCCAGTGGACTCCCGGATGCTTCAGCGGAACGGCGAAGAATCAGCCTTGGCTCCGTGGCCTTTATTCAAAAGCCGTATCGGCCTTCCGAATTACTTGGTTCTGTTCGTGAAGTTCTAGACCACTTGGCCCAATGAGGCATGACTCGCTTGTTCAGCATTGAAATGAGTTAATCCTTATATTATTAATATTTTACATAAAAGCCCGGCAACTCGCCGGGCTTGACTTTTTTACGCGAAATACTTAAAATAAGTGTTCTTATGGCCTTTGGGGGCTGGTTGCCACCTTGAAGACCTGTTTGGTGGTTGTAGCTCAGCTGGTTAGAGCATTGGATTGTGGTTCCAAGGGTCGGGGGTTCGAATCCCCTCAGCCACCCACGATTTGGTTTTGCCTCGTGGCCCCATCGTCTAATGGTTAGGACTCGAGATTTTCATTCTCGCAATGGGAGTTCGATCCTCCCTGGGGTCACAAATAAGCCCTCACTACGGTGAGGGCTTTTCTTATAAACCTTTTGCCCAATTCCACACTCATAATAAGTGCCTGGGGTCGTCTTTCTTCCGTACAGTTCCGCCTACAACAATGGCAGCGCTGACCAATGCGAGATTCTTGATGATATATTGTCCTTCGATTGTGAGGCCCCATGGAATATGGGTAAAACAGACATCGGGAAGCAGTACAAGTGGCAGCATTGTGCCCGGCATCTGCAACAACAAGAGAAAGATGGAAACTCGTATCAATGGTCGCCATAACATGCATATGCCGATCAACACCTCCCACCAGCCAAGTATTGGTATGAACACGTCCGGAGGAAACCAATATACTGTTCTTTCCACCAATTCCGCGGCTGGGCTGACCCCAAGAGGTTTCAACAGTCCAAACCAAATGAATACAACAGCCAGCGAATACCTAAGCAATCGCATGCCCCACTTCTCCATCCAGCCGGAGAGTTCGGCGTCAAACTTGTCAAACTCAAAGGTCATAGTCAATCTTGTCAACCGGCAAGAACTGGCCGGGAGCTCATTCCTTTCTGATCATTAGCACGGGCAACGGCTGAAGCATATTTTCGCACTTCTTGTTCCTGATAACTTAGCCGAACAAATATGCCTGCGAGCGGCCAGTAGATGAAATTCATTGAATCTGACTGCCATGCGGATTGGTAGAAGAGCCATGCGACATAAAGAAAGGTCATGCCCTCCAACATCCGCCCATAAACTCTGTGTTCTTCGCGTTCTGACGCTCTTAGTATCTTGCCTCTCCGATAAATCGCAAACAGAATCAGAAACATCAGAATAGTGCCAAGATAGCCGTATTCAATAAGCATCCAAGGAACTGTCGGTGCGCTGGAAGTTAAACCGAATCCGGCATAATAATCTGCGGTTTTCGAGTGTCTGCCCGAGACATAAGACAATGTTATCGAACCGGGACCGTTGCCAAACCAGAATGACTTGGCATCGCGGGACGCGAGTACCAAAGCGCTGACAAACCTGTACGAACGCTCGAAATTCTGTTCTTGGGGCCGCTCCAGTTCCGTCTGAAACACTTCGGGCAATCGCCTGATGTAGGTCAAAGGATTTCGACCTTCGCGCCAGAAACCTGTTTCAACGATGACGTAGTCAACCGCCACAATCATGACAATTCCTACGAGACTCAGGGCGATGGCGACCGCAGGTCTCTTTATGAATTCCGCCCGCACCATGAATAGTACGAACAAAGGCAACAACAGGAAAAAGAATTTCGCTTCACCGAGGATGGGACAGACCAGCATCCAGAGCATTGCAAGCAGATACCCCGCCTTAATATGTTTTTGCTCGATCATCTTTGCAATAAGGTAGCAGTAGAGCACTAACATAAACAAAGCGATGCCCGGGGTCTGGTTGCGCCCAAAAGTGCCGTTCAACTCGTCTTCTGATATCCAATTGGTGAATTGCCACTGCCACAATACGACCGGTGTCTGGAGCAGTCCAATGAGAAACAGAAAACGCACGAATTTCGCGGCTGCGTCTTCGCGCGGATGGAGTCCAGTTGCTGCAAGGAAAAGCAATAAATAGCGAAAGCCTACCCTAAGTCCCACAAGTAACGTGGATGTTGCCTCCCCGTTTATCAAGGCCGATAGAACGGCAAACACGAGGGCAAGAAGGATTAACTTTTCGACCGCGAAGATCTTGTGCTTTGCCGAGAAGAAGGTAAGGCCGTAGCGAAGCGCAAACAAAACTATAAACAGGTCGACCAGCCACGTAGCTTCTCGAGGAATCAGTTGCCAGTATTCCGAGAGCCAATCGATTGAATAGACGAGGATTCCGAGAATATATAAGGAAAACCTTGGCGCGGCAAAAAAACCGATCGCCAATGGTATTCCTATAGCGGCAAGATAGAGCAGGCGGTTCTCCGGATCTGTCCCGTCGAAAAAGGCGAAGACGATGGCCGTGTAAAGGAGGGCTACGCCGCCAGCCAGCGCGACCATGAGTGCTCTATCTATATTCAAACTTTAAATCTTTCTTTTTTATGCAGATAACAAAGCAAGGATTGTGCCCCGGCTCGGCTTTGCAGGTTGTCCATTTTATCTAATCTTGGAATATCGTAAATTAAGAAGTTTCAACCCGAAAACAAGCCCTGATTGGGGCACTATAATACAGGAGTGAGAAATAATGTCGTCAAACAAAGCCTGCTGTTGGATTCTCGGGATTCTGGCGGGCGGATTTGTCCTCATGGCTCTGATAATCGGCTGGGGAATCTCCAATGCGATTTCCGGGGGATTTCAGGCGAAATTCGAGCCGCAGTTCGAAATCGAGCCAAACACATGGCTGTATTTGAATCCTTCAGGCAGCATTGCCGATTACAGTTCCGAGCCAAATCTCGGCATTCTTGGCGGAGGCCCGGGAGGTTCGACTTTGAACGAAATGACAAGAGCCCTCAAGCTGGCAGGGAATGATCCGAACATTGCGGGAGTTGTCGTGAGGCCTCAGGGGGTGACCGGAATGGCAAGCCTGCGGGAGCTTCGCAACGCAATACTCGAGTTTCGACAATCGGATAAGCCCGTGTACGCACATCTTGATGTTGCGACTGATCGTGACTATTATCTTGCCAGCGTCTGCGACAGCATCTTCTTGATGCCCGGTCGTTTGAGTGGAATAAACTTTGGCGGGATTGGCCTCAGCAATACGTACGTGAAGTCCACGTTCGAGAAACTGGGTATTAAATTCCATGTGTTTCATGCCGGCCGCTACAAGGGCGCATATGAAGACTTCGCACGCGACAGCATGTCTGCGGAAGTCCGTGAAAGCTTGACATACCTATTTAATGACATATACAAGACATATGTCGAGGAAACTGCGTCTTCCCGATCCAGTGTCAGTTTCGAGTCACTTAATCGTGAAATCATGGAAGGGGAGGAGTTCATAGTCAGCGCTCAATCGTGTCTTAACCGCGGTTACGTTGATGGACTAAACGACTGGCCGGTACTTAAGAAACGCCTGCAAGGCGGTTCAGAGGAGTTTGAGTCCATTACTGCACATCGCTATCTGAATACGACGCACGCTTCGAAACTGCAGGTTCACAGTGATGAGGTTGCAGTTCTCTATGCTCAGGGTCCTATTGAGTTCGGAGACGATTCCGATGTGATGCAAAGTGACGAGATTACCGCTTCTGGATTGATCAAGCAGCTCGATAACCTTGCTGAAAATGACGAAGTGAAGGCCGTAGTGTTGCGGGTAAATTCTCCGGGTGGTTCGGCGCTTGCATCAAAGCAAATCCTTGAATCAGCGCGAAGGCTTAAGGCTAAGAAACCACTCATCGTCTCAATGGGGAGAATTGCGGCGTCGGGTGGTTACTATATTTCAATGGCCGCTGACAAAATTGTTGTGCAGCCCAATACAATTACTGGTTCCATCGGTGTTGTCTCAATGTTTCCCACTGCCGAAGAGCTCTACCGGAAAATTGGTGCTCGCGAGGAGACGATTTCCATCGGGCGTTGGGCAAACTTCTTCAGAATTGATAAGGATCTCGGTTCTGAGCAGAAGGCAGTACTAGGTAGTTTGATGGATTCGGTTTATGCCGAGTTTAGAGAGGATGTGTCCACGGGCCGAAAGCTTGAGATGTCAATTGTGGACACTGTTGCTGAAGGGCGGGTCTGGACGGGAAATCAGGCCGTTGCCCGGGGACTTGCAGACACGCTTGGAGGGCTTGATCTTGCCGTCAAATTGGCAGCGACGCAGGCAAACTTGGTCGATGATGAATACGATGTGAGGTATTACCCGCGGGAACGTGACGTGTTCAATTATATCGTGGACCGGTTCTTGAGTAGTGTGAATCTGATGCTCAATGTCGCCAACCAGTTAGACACTTTATATTCAACTGAAGCGGTCAAAGAGAAACTGAAGGGATTTTACAATAGGTTTGAGTTCTTGCAAACAGTGCTGCCTGTCTCATTTGACCTCTAGTCATTGTCGGAGTCTGGTAATGAAGAAACCCCGCTGTCGATGCGGGGTTTCTTATTTCTTTCAACACCTTCGACAATGAGAATTATCATCGGCAAAGACGTGCAAAGTTGTTTGGCGAAACGCTCTATTGCTCACACGGAGAACAGCCGACAAAAATCTCATAAGGACCCGTTGTGGACTCTGCACCGGAAATTTCGAAGAAATATGTGCCGGGTTCAAGAATAATCTGCAATTGGCTGTCTGTACCGACCGGACTTCCTTCGCCTCCGTTGAAGTCGTTATTTACCGCAAGAGGAGCCTCACAGGTAACTGGCCAAAGTCTCAAATGAGAATTCAGTCCGCCTTCGAAGCCTGTGCGCCCCGGCGTATCATCTGCCCATACACTGACCGTAACAAGCCGGGCGCATTCCGTAACGGTTAACGCATATACATCCAAATCACCTGACTGGTCAATTTGCCCGCAAAAACCTTGATTACAGTTTACTGTGTTGGCGAACGCGTCACAGCCTTCAGGGAATGTTTCCTCGTGAATTTCAAAGTCCGCCGGACACTCTGGTTCGGTTATCGGCGGAATGCAGGAATTGCCGTGGAATTGAATCCTAAATGAATAGTTGCCAAATGCGCCGGCACCGTATCCGTCAAGGCAAATGTAGTAACGCCCCGGATCAAAACAGCGAGATACTCCTGCCTGTAAGGTAGTTGCCACGCCGCACACTTCTGGAGCGTTATCGTTCGAGGCAAACAAGACCGACCCGGGTTGACCGCAGCACGCGCCCTGGAATATACACAAGTAAGTGTCAAATCCGGAGCCACATGTCGTGATCGTAATACTGTCTTTGTACATGACGTCCAGCGTCAGGAACAAGTCTCGTCCTATTCTGCACGACGGGAAGCTGCAATTGTTTGTAGCAGTCTGGCTTGAACCGTTCGTTGCGAAAAGATACGTTTGGCCTGAATCCGGACCTGTCACAACACCACCTGGACATAGATCCTGGAACTGGTCCAATTGGGAACCTTCTTCTCTGCCATAGAGTTCGGGATTTACCACTCGATCCAGCTCGTAGTATTGTTCGTATAAGCTGGACGGAACGTCCTGCTCAGAAGTCTTTAAATCAGCGATCTGCTGAAAAATCCGCCAAAGCTCCTGTGACTCCGGAGTCTGAATCGACTGGCTTTGTTGGCCATATGCGATGCTGATCTGAAACAGGCCTAATATGAGAATCGTAAAGAATCTGTTCATCTTTCGAATTCCTGAGTTCTATCAAAGTTCACGTAATGTCAGGTTATTGCCCAGTTGAGGGTAGAAATCTGTCCTCGCGCAGAACGACTTTGTGTGCCCTAAACTTAAGTCTTTATAAAACAAAATTTAAACAAGTGCAAATCGGCCTGTCTGGACGAGGTGATGATTCTGCTAACTTTATGGCAAATCACGCTCCATCTCAATTGTATTTTCGATTCCACCAATGCCTCTCTTGACTCGGCCTCTCCAAACCGCTATCTTCAAAGATAAAATGGGAATCAAGGTGTAGTGGCTCTCGAACCTTGTTTATAGGCCGATTCTTTACAAAGTACATAGTTCTTAAGGGTACGTCAAGAAGTATCTTCTGAGTATTTCGACAGTTGGGTCTCGCATATTTAAGGTACAAACATATTTACTACAGTCTCGCGTTCAATCCCAAGGTGTCAAATGCTTCGGTTGCGTGCCATAAGTGCTTTATTTTTAGTTGCTTTCGCTTTTCTTCGATTTGCGGAGGCACAGATAGTACCGTTTGGACTCTACGGAGAGGCCGAATTTTCTCCTGATTTCGAACTCCTTGAGTCCAGTAGCGATTTGATACGTTTCGGACTGGACATGGCGAGGTTGCAGCCAACTGGTCAAATTGACTTGACCCAGGAGCTGCCTGGAACATGGGGCGAAATGAACAGCACGGGATCGCTGATGCCGAGGTTTACCTTCTATCTGGCATTGCCGCCGACAGGAAACCCCTCTGTCACCGTGGAATCTTGGACAACTGTGACAAGGCCGGCAACACCAAGGAACATACCGGAGAATAACTCAAATGTTCCGCGAGTGTCTCTTGGTCCAGTTGGCATATTCGGGGGTGTGAGGCTTGTTCCGGTCACCGTCAAGCCCGTCACGTACACGAACAACTCTAATTCCTGCCAGATTCTTGACGAAGCAACTATCCGCATTGACATTGACGATTCCCAAGGTGTCAATCCGCTGGCATCAGTGCGATCACACTATTCCGAAGCATGGCGCGCTGTCCTTGAAGCAGTCGTCATGAATTCGGACGATATTCCCAACCTGTATTCCTCAGAGCCGTCTCATGTCTTGATCATTGCGCCCGACACTTACTTTTCGGCACTTGAGGAATATGTGAAGTGGAAGCAGCAGTTGGGCATGACGGTAACGTTGATTCCCGCGAGTCAGATAGATGACGACAATTCCGGGAATCAGCTCAGGGCTCGTTTAATTTCGGATCTGGCGCAGCTTTCACCGCGAATAGACTATGTGGTACTCGTAGGCGATGAAACAGTTCTGCCCACGAATATTCTGTACACACAAGATCCTGTCTCTCGATTTTCCGATGTTTCTTTCCCGGGCAATTTCACAAACGAGGCCCATTTTACTGAGCTCGAGGGAAATGACCCCTTTCCGGATATCTTTCTTGGACGCTGGCCGGTCAATAGCCAAAGTGAAGTTCGCTCAATCGTGAATCGCACAGTCATGCACG
Source organism: bacterium (assembly GCA_013360195.1). NCBI lineage: Bacteria > bacterium. Next base: position 323,021 of record JABWCQ010000002.1, on the reverse strand, counting down.
AGCGAAACACGTTTCAAAGCGATTCATCAAGGTTCGAACGCTGTGTCGTGTCTGCCGACCACAGTGTGGAAACACAAAGGCTGACCATCGCGTATTCCCGTGAAATGCTGTTAAATGCGGGATTCCAGGAAGTGGACACTGTGTATTCATTATACACGCCCAATCCACAGCAAATGCTCAATGCCGTCGATGAGGGTGTCACGTTTGTGAATCATCGCGGCTCAGGTTGGAATCAGGGATGGGCCGGAATCAACTTCTATAATGGGACTGTTCCGCAGATTTCGAACGCGGGCAAACTTTGTGTTGTAACTGGAATCGGTTGTGGCGTGGCAAAGTTCGATGCAGTGGACAACGAGTGCTTTGGTGAACGATGGATGCTGCATGGTTCTGTGACAAATCCTCAGGGTGCGGTCGGTTTTGTCGGGCCCTGTTGGAACACTCACACCGTCTATAACGACGTGTTGGATACGTGTCTCTACAAAGCGATTCTTGATTACAATATTGATGAGCTCTCTCCCGCACTTGCTGCGGGCAAGATGTTTTCTTGGGCGATGTTCGCGGATTTTGTTGATGAAGACGGAGTCAATCAGGTTGCAACCATGATGATGCGTCAGTATCTTACGTTGTCGGATCCGAGTTTGATGCTGTTCACAGACACACCAGACCGACTGCCGGTCACTCTCCCAACTGCGATTCCTGCAGGTCCCTTTGCATTGCCCATTACTCTATCGGCCGGGTTTACAACCGAGGCCGATAGCCTGACCGTTGGCTTCAGAACGCAATCTCAGAACACAGAGATGCACGTGATTCCGGCTGAACCGGGAACATGGATAGTGCCTGTGGACTTCGCTTTCGGTGACACAATCGTAGCGACGATCAGCGGACATAATGTCCTGACACAGCAACATCATATTACAGTCGCACCTACAGGTGCATACCTGATTCATCAGGGCTATTCGATTTCGGACGCTGAAGGAAACGGTGATGGCAGAATTCAGCCCGGCGAACTAATCGCGCTGACCGATACTGTACGCAACGTCGGTTCGGAACCGGCAACAGGAGTTATCGGATTTTTAGGCACGGGCGAAGAGAATGTGGAGTTTGGCGTTAACGAATCCGGTTACGGCTCTGTTGACGCGCAGGAAGCCGGGCATAGTGAGCCTCCATTCACGTTTACCGTGCTGTCCGGTTTTCGCGGTACAAGTCTTGCCTTTGAAGTGGTATATGACGCCATTGAAACGGATCCGCGTTCCGAGCCATTCTTCGTCACCGTGTATTCACCGGAATTGGCTGCGAGCGGATTGACAATCAATGATGGCAACGACGGTATACTCAATCGAAATGAGGAAGGCGGATTCGTTTTCACAATTACGAATACGGGTAACGAAATATTGTCGTCCGCGTCAATCCAAATCTCTACAAACAACTCGTATCTGAATGTCTTGGATGGCACATTTGATCTTCCGGACTTGAACCCGAATCAGCAGTATGTACTGCCGCCGAATGCGCTGCGTGTTGCCGCGGCGTGGAACACTCCATCAGGGACTCAGGCGCTGGTTGACGTGGAAATCACGGCAGATTTGGTGTCGTATACATTTGAGCGCAGCTTCTCCTTGCCGCTCATTCTTGGTCAAGTGGGGCAAAATGACCCAATGGCCGGCAGCGATGGAATGTATTACATGTACGATGACACCGATGTGGACTATGATCATGCGGCCGTCTATGATTGGATTGAGATTTCTCCTGAAGAGGGGGGCCCCGGAATCGAATTGCCCTTTGTGCAAAGTCATCAGACTTTTGCCGTCGTCGTCCCGTTTGCGTACAGTTACTTCGGCGTGCCGTACAACAGTTTGTCGATTTCAACCGACGGATTTGTTGTTCCCGGTGTTACGGAGGCGACGAACTACGACAACCATGCTCTGCCCTATGAAACGGATTTTGTCTCGGGCATGATTGCGGTCATGTGGAATGATCTGTGGTGGTACTTTGGCGATTTCGGAGATGTTTCTTATCATTATGATTCAGTGAGCGACAGATTCATAGTAGAGTGGCACGAAGTGTCAACCTGGGGCAACAGCAATCGACCCAGCACGTTCCAGCTGCAACTCTTGAATCCTGCGACCTATCCCACGCCAACTGGCGATGCGGAGTGGCTCATGCTGTATCAGGATCTGTTTCCTCATGAAACCGCGGCAGAGGGCGCGACCGTGGGGTATGAAACTATGGACGAACTGAATGGAGCGACGTATTACTTCAATGGCTCTGCTCCGGTGACGTCTGCACCGTTTGAGAATGGCCGTGCGATCCGCCTGACTACAGCTCCACCTGTCATTCTGGATGCGCCCCCGTCGCCAACGTTGCCCTCGAGTTCCGCGCTCTACCAGAACTATCCGAATCCGTTCAATCCTGAAACGAGTATTGAGTACTCTCTTGTTTCGCCCGCAAACATTCGACTGGAAGTTTTTGACATCCTCGGTCGAAATGTGGCGACACTTGCTACAGGAGTCAGACAGGCCGGTCGTCATGTTGTGCACTGGAACGGAAAGAGTAATGCCGGCATATCTGTCCCCAGCGGAATTTACTTCTACAGATTGACGGCGCCTGAATTTGTTCAAACCCGACGCATGTTGCTGATGCGTTGATCGCTATTGCCAAAAAACTAACTCAATATAGGAAACGGACTGAAATGGCTAAGAAGTGGACCCCTTCTGAAGAGAAGTACTTGCTGGAAAATTATGGAAAAGTTCCGATGGCGGAACTCGCCGACCGTTTTGGCGTGACCAGGAAAGCAATCAGCGCCAAACTTGACAAGCTTCGTCAGACGCACGGTATCGATCCGGTTGGTGCGCGGGAACGTGCCACCGCCCGACAGCGTCGTCAAGCTCAGTTGAATGAGAAGGTTCCGCAAACAGGCGGTGCTAATCCGCGTAAGATTCCGCTCGTCGGCGTCATTACGCATCCGCAGGTTGAGAATCTGCCCGCCGTTGAGCCTGCGGGATTGGCGGCGACTTCAAACGTTGTAAAAACTGCGCAAGGCTGGCAACCGCTCATGGTCTCAAAGAAGAGGGTGACGCGGTAATCTCGTGGTAATATCGGTTGACGGCCATTCGCTGACTCTGGAACTCGTCGAGCAGGTCAGCAATGGTGCTCATGTAAAACTGGCTTCGACTGCTGTTCCGCAGATTGAAGCCTCCCGCGCTTGGATAGCGCGGCTGGAACAGGCAGGCGCAAACGCGCCAAAAGTTTACGGAATAAACACCGGATTCGGTAGCCTGAAAAGCGAGCAGTTTTCTGTTAGCGATGCTCGCCGGGTTTCACGAAATCTTATCATTTCCCATTGCAGCGGCACAGGAGAACCTTTCGGCGAAAGAGTAGTCCGTGCCGCTACTCTTTTGAGGGCGAATGCACTCGCTCAAGGGCGAAGCGGTGTCAGGCCGATTGTAATTGAAACACTGCTGGAGATGCTGAATCGCAATGTTGTTCCTGTAGTCCCATCTCAGGGCTCCCTCGGCGCCTCAGGCGATTTGGCTCCCTTATCGCATCTTGCGGCAGTCTTGTCACGAGACCCGAACTCTGATGGTGATGAGTCAAGTGGCGCCGCTTGGTTCAATGGTGAGAAACTTTCAGGAGCGGCTGCGATGCGCAAAGCAGGTATTCCACGCCTGATACTCGAAGCAAAAGAGGGCTTGGCGCTGAACAACGGCGTGCAGTTTATGTCCGCAGTTTCAGCGTTGACGTTACTGGATGCGGAGCGATTGACCTTGCTGCATGACATCGCCTTGGCAATGCATCTTGATTCAGTGTGCGGTGTTCGCACAGCGTTCGATTCGCGAATTGCCGGTCTGCGAAAGTATGCCGGACACCAGAGAGTCGCGCAGAATGTTCTCCGCCTTCTTGCCGGAAGTACAAGTGTTGATAGCGATCCTGCTCGAATTCAGGATGCCTATTCCTTGCGCTGCGCACCACAGATTGCGGGAGCCGTACGCGATGGTTTGCAGCATGTGCGCGCCGGCCTCGAAGTTGAAATTAACTCGGTTACGGATAATCCGCTGGTCTTTGCCCACGATAATCAGGTATTATCCGGCGGAAACTTTCATGGTGATCCGGTGGGACTAAGAGTGGATTACATGAAAGTGCTGCTCGCTGAACTTGGCAATATCTCGGAGCGTCGAATTTCAAGGTTGATGGACAGGCACTTGAACTTTGGTTTACCGCCTTACCTCGCTGCCAAGCCCGGTATTGAATCTGGTTTGATGATGGCAAGCTACACTGCGGCCGCTCTCGCCAGTGAGAACAAAGTGCTCGCTCATCCGGCTTCTGTGGATTCGATTCCTACTTCTGAGAATCAAGAAGATATCGTTTCCATGGGAACACATGGTGCGCGACAGGCCGCCGAGATTCTCAATAATGTTCAGAAAATTGTGGCCATTGAACTGCTATGTGGTGCTCAGGCGCTGGATGTTCGCAGGAAACAGTCGCCAAACCTGAAGTTTGGAGTCGGCAGTGAAGCCGCGTGGGCTAAGATCCGCAAACATATCCGTCCACTCGAACGCGACCGCTATCTTGCCGACGACATTGCAGAATCTCTCGAGTTAGTGCGATCCGGTGACCTGCTTCGCGAAGTTCAATCGGCTGTTGAAGTCTTGTAAGGAGAGCTGGCACCAGCATCTTGATGACGATTCACCCCCTTTGGAACTTCCTTGATGAACACAACGAGCAGGAGCAGCTACTCCTGCTTTGCGCTCTCTCAGTTTTGTGGCTAAAACCGCAGGAGCCTTTGGCCAAGGACTGTCTTGCTCGTTACAAGGAGCGCGAATACTCAATTGAGTCGCTCCGCGAGGCAGCGCTTCAGTTGTTTCTACTGGCTGGTTTCCAGTCTTCGCTGGAAGCGGCTTTCATGATTCAGGATGTTTATGGGAACGGTCTTCCTCCGCACCCCGAAGAGCTCATTGACCTGCCGCCAATATCCACATTTGAGCGCGGATGGGCGTTGCAGTCCGAGGTTTACAGGGGCAATGTTGAAAAGTTGCGTGTGAACCTTGAGCACGTCAGCCCAGAGCTGTCCCGCTGGACCGTGTGGATCGGGTATGGTTTGGTCATGTCTCGTCCCGGTATTCCGGCTTACTGGCGGGAATTGCTCGAGGTGGCGGTGCTTTCAGTTCTGGGTTTTCCGCGTCAGCTTTTCTCTCATCTAAAAGGTGCTTTAAACCTTGGTGCGACGGCACTTCAAGTCGAGTTATCTCTGAAGGTAGCTGAATTGGTTTCGTCATCCGATGCGGTTCGGCCTGCATGGCAGATGTGGCGCCGAATTGACAAGTAGAGGCTGTCATTATGGCAGCTCTGTGCGGCAGACACTTGAAAGTGACTGCCGTTTTCTTTTTGTTATTACTAAACTTAGGAATCTGGTATGACCCTTGCCACATACAATAGAGATTAAATGGATTGTTTAACTTAAACATAGAAGGAAAGTACCATGTCGAAAATCATTGGAATTGACCTCGGAACCACCAACTCTTGCGTTGCGGTCATCGAAGGCGGCGAACCGGTTGTGATTCCGAACAGCGAAGGAGCGCGCACAACCCCCTCGGTTGTCGCGTTCTCCAAAACCGGCGAACGTCTCGTCGGAGCCGCTGCCAAGCGTCAGGCCGTCACGAACCCCAAGAAGACCATCTACTCGATCAAGCGCTTCATGGGCCGCCGTCGTGATGAAGTTGAGCACGAAATGAAGCTTGTGCCCTATGAGCTTGTCGGTGGAAATGGACTGGCGCGTGTGAAAATTGAGGACAAAGAGTATACTCCCGCCGAAATTTCTGCGATGATCCTGCAGAAGATGAAGCAGACCGCCGAAGATTACTTGGGAGAGAAGGTCCACAAGGCCGTCATCACCGTGCCTGCGTACTTTAACGATGCGCAGCGCCAGGCCACCAAGGATGCCGGCGATGTAGCAGGTCTCGAAGTCGTGCGCATCATTAACGAGCCCACAGCCGCCGCGCTTGCCTACGGTCTCGATAAGGATCACAAGGACGAGAAGATTGCCGTGTATGACCTCGGTGGCGGAACGTTCGATATCTCCATTTTGGAACTTGGTGATGGCGTCTTTGAAGTGAAATCCACCAACGGCGACACGCATTTGGGCGGCGATGATTGGGACCAGCGGCTGATTGATTACCTCGCTGATGAATTCAAAAAGAGCGAAGGAATTGACCTTCGCAAAGACCCGATGGCGCTTCAGCGTTTGAAAGAGGCCGCCGAGAAAGCCAAGATCGAACTCTCCGGCTCGTCGCAAACGCAAGTCAATCTGCCGTTCATCACCGCGACTGCTGATGGTCCAAAGCACTTGGACATCGTCGTCACGCGTGCGAAGTTCCAGGAACTAACTGAAGACCTCGTGCAGCGTTCAATTACGCCGACTCGTAAGGCTCTGCAGGATGCAGGCTTGAAGCCCTCCGATATTGACGAAGTCATTCTGGTCGGTGGTTCGACCCGCATGCCGCGCATTATCGAAGTCGTCAAGGAATTCTTCGGCAAAGATCCGCATCGTGGCGTCAATCCCGATGAAGTCGTGGCTGTCGGCGCCGCAATTCAAGGTGGCATTCTCGCGGGCGATGTCAAAGACGTGCTCCTGCTCGACGTAACTCCGCTTTCGCTTGGCATCGAGACCATGGGTGGCGTGATGACGAAACTCATCGAGTCGAATACCACGATTCCTACGCGTCGCACGGAGATTTTCTCCACGGCCAGTGACAGCCAACCGTCGGTCGAGATTCACGTTTTGCAAGGCGAGCGCCCAATGGCGATGGACAACAAGACCATCGGACGCTTCACGCTTGACGGAATTCCGCCCGCGCCGCGCGGTGTCCCGCAGATTGAAGTGACCTTCGACATTGACGCCAACGGCATCTTGTCCGTGAGCGCAAAAGACAAGGCCACGAACAAGGAGCAATCCATCAAGATCACGCATTCGAGCGGTCTTTCCAAGGAAGAAATCGAGCGCATGAAAACCGATGCCAAAGCTCACGCGGACGAAGACCGCAAGCGCCGTGAGGAAGTGGATATTCGCAACGGCGCGGATGCTCTGGTCTTCCAAACCGAGCGCCAGATGAAAGAACTTGAAGCCAAACTCGTTGGCGACAACAAGTCCAAGCTCGAAGCCGCCGTCAATCGCGTGAAGGAAGCACTGAAAGGCTCAAGCGTTTCCGAAATCAAGAGCGCGACTGAAGACCTGACCAGCGTCTGGAGCCAAATCGCGCCGTCGCTCTATCAGGATGCCGCTCAAGGTCAACCAACCGGCTCGGCGGGAGACGGTTCGACAGCATCAGAACCCGGCACCGAATCCGCCGACTACGAAGTCGTGGATGAGGATAAGAAGAAGTAAGTGAATAGCTCCCCAGCGGGTGAACGCCCGCTGGGGGTGCCTTTCATCGCCAAGCCGGGTTAAGGCCGCCGCAACCCGGCCAGAATCTGGAGAAATTGAAGCGATTTCCAATTGTAGGTCAAGAAATTCGCCGCCAATCTCGCCGAGCCGGGTTAAGGCCGCCGCAACCCGGCCGGAATCTGGAGAACCATGCGCCGCAGACATCAACGCTATGACTTGGAAGCCACGACTCACTTTGTCACTGCAGTCACGCGCGTTCGCGGCGACTGGTTTGTAAATGATGAGACGTGCACAAAACTTCTGCTGCTGTTCGAGAAATACCGTGAAAGATACCGTCTCGTCTGCTTCGGCTACGTGTTGATGCCAGACCACCTACACGCCTTGCTTTTTCAAGAGACAGATGGCCCTCTGGTTTCGCAATTGATGAACTCGTTCAAGCGCGAAGCTTCAAAACAACGGGACATACTGGGTTATCCAGACGCCACACTTTGGCGAGACCGATACGATGATATCGCTTTGCCCGGTTCGGATGCAATCAGTCGCCGAATGAGGTACATGCATGGAAACCCAGTGGAACGGGGATTAGTCGCCGAAGCGACCGAATACAAGTGGTCGAGCTTGCGGTACCTGCTTGAAATGGACACTCACTCGATTGTAACGCTTACGCGCAGGTAAGCAGATTCCGGCCGGGTTGCGCAGACTTAACCCGGCTCGGCGTGCAAGTATCTCGCACCCCATTTCACAACCCCAAAAACGAACATCATTAAAACCAACTACTCCCGTTCCGCCAATTATTAAGATTGAACGCAAAAACAGCACCTTGGGGGACAACACATGAACATAGATCAATGGACACTTAAGGCGCAGGAAGCCCTGCAAGCCGCGCAGGCAATCGCCCGCGACGCGAGCCATCAAGCGCTCACGCCGTTGCATCTGCTCGGCGGCATCCTCCGCGATTCCGAAGGCATCGCTTTCGAAATTCTCAAGAAGCTTGACGCGCATCCCGAAGACGTGCGCCGTTTCGTGGATATCGAGATTGCCAAACAACCGAAAGTCACAGGCTCGGTAGGTTCAACCTATCTCGCGCCGGAGACCTCGCGCTTATTTGAAGATGCGCTAAAAGAGATGAGCGATCTCGGCGATGAGTTTCTCTCCGTCGAGCATCTGCTGCTCGCCATGACCAAAGGCGACGACTCCGCCGCGAAACTCTTACGCGAGTCGCGCATCAAGCACGCCGACATTCTGAAAGCGATGAAAGACCTGCGCGGCGGCCAGCGTGTCAAGGACCAATCGCCCGAAGACAAATACCGCGCACTCGACAAGTACGGTCGCGATCTGACCGACCTCGCGCGCCGAGGCAAACTCGATCCCGTCATTGGCCGCGACGACGAAATCCGCCGCGTCCTGCAAGTCCTGACGCGCCGCACGAAAAACAACCCCGTGCTGATCGGCGAACCCGGAGTGGGGAAGACCGCCATTGCCGAAGGACTCGCGCAGCGCATCGTCGCCGGTGACGTGCCCGAGAATCTCAAAAACAAGCGCGTCGTCGCGCTCGACTTGGGCAGCCTCGTCGCGGGCGCGAAGTATCGCGGTGAATTTGAAGAGCGCCTGAAGGCCGTCTTGAAAGAGGTGACGAGCGCGGAAGGTGCCATCATCCTCTTCATTGACGAAATGCACCAGTTGGTCGGCGCAGGCAAAACCGACGGTGCGATGGATGCGTCAAACCTGCTGAAGCCCGCACTCGCTCGCGGTGAACTTCACGCAGTCGGCGCCACCACGATTGACGAATACCGCAAACACATCGAGAAGGACGCCGCACTCGAACGCCGCTTCCAACCCATCATGGTCTTGGAGCCTTCGGTCGAGGACATGATCTCGATTCTGCGCGGCCTAAAAGAGAAGTACGAAGTGCATCACGGCGTGCGCATTACCGACGGCGCGTTGATTGCCGCCGCACAGCTTGCCGACCGCTACATCTCCGACCGCTTCATGCCCGATAAGGCCATTGACCTGATTGATGAAGCCGCGTCGAAGTTGCGCTTGGAAATCGACTCGATGCCCGATGAGATTGACACGCTCGTGCGCAAAATCCGCCAGCTCGAAATCGAGAAGGTCGCTGTCGCGCGTGAAAAAGACGCAGCCTCCAAAGAGCGGCTCGAAACGATTGACGAAGAACTTAGTAATCTGAAGACCGAAGAGAAGGCTCTGCGCCTGCAATGGGAGCAGGAGAAGAAGGTCATTCAGAATATCCGTCAGATTAAAGAGCAGATTGAAGCCGCCAAGCTTGAGGAACAAAAAGCCGAGCGCATGGGCGACTTGGGCAAGGTCTCGGAAATTCGCTATGGTGTGCTGCGTGAACTCGAACGCAAACTTAAGGTCGCGCAAGCCGACATGAACAAACTTCAGTCTGAGCAATCGCTCCTAAAAGAAGAAGTAACCGAAGATGACATCGCCGAAGTCGTCTCAAAGTGGACAGGGATTCCGGTTTCCAGAATGCTCGAAGGTGAGCGTGAGAAACTCCTCCACATCGAGGAGCGTTTGCATGAGCGAGTAGTCGGACAAGAAGTTGCCGTAAGCGCGGTCGCGTCGGCAATCAGGCGAGGTCGCTCAGGACTCTCTGAGGAAAGCAAACCGATTGGCAGCTTCCTGTTCTTAGGTCCGACCGGAGTGGGCAAGACCGAGCTTGCGCGCGCGCTAAGTGAATTCCTTTTCAACGATGAGCACGCGATGATTCGCATTGACATGTCAGAGTATCAAGAGCGCCACACCGTCTCACGCTTGATCGGCGCGCCCCCGGGCTACGTCGGTCACGAAGAGGGTGGACAACTCACCGAAGCGATTCGCCGCAGACCTTACAGCGTGCTGCTCCTTGACGAGATTGAGAAAGCCCATCCGGACGTATGGAACATTCTGCTGCAAGTTCTCGACGACGGCCGCTTGACCGATTCAAAAGGCCGCACGGTGGATTTCAAGAACAGCATAGTCATCATGACCTCGAACATCGGTTCTGACATGATCAGCGCTCGAGCAGAGAGTCTCGAAAGTGAAAGCGGATATGAAGACGTGCGCAAAGACGTATTGGAACTCCTGAAGCGATCTATTCGACCGGAATTCCTGAACCGTATTGACGAAATTCTGGTATTCGGTCCGCTTACCAAAGACGACCTGACCCGCATTCTCGACATCCAGATTGAGCACGCCGCCAAGCGACTCTTGAAACAGAATATTGAGCTGAAGCTGACCCAGGAGGCCAAAGACCTAATCCTTGCCAATGGTTATGACCCGGTTTTCGGTGCCAGACCTATGAAGCGGGCAATACAGACTCTGTTGCTAAACCCTCTGGCAGAAGCTATCCTGTCTGGAGCTGTGTTGTCGGGAAGCAGGGTGGAGGCTGCGGCTGTCAACGGAGAAATCTCATTAGCTGTCACCAATCGTGTTGAACACCCTGAAATCGTCTGAGTCAGCATTGGTCGAGTTTTGGCCGGAAGTCGTTGATTTCCGGCCGTTTTTTTTGTATATTGAATGCTTAGCTGGATGAAAACGTGCAATTTGCGAATCCTGTTTCCAGCAATTTCTTAAGTTGATTTCTTGCTTCCCTATGGATAGAAAAATCAGAGTATTAGTCGCGAAGCCAGGGCTGGATGGGCACGACCGCGGAGCCAAGGTCATGGCCGCCGCACTCCGTGATGCCGGCATGGAAGTCATTTACACAGGCCTCCGTCAAACCCCGGAGATGATCGTGAACGCCGCTGTTCAGGAGGACGTGGATGTGGTTGCCTTGTCTATTCTCTCAGGCGCACATATGACCTTTTTTCCTGCGGTTTTGGAACTAATGAAAAAACAAGGTATTGGCGATGTTTTGCTGACCGGTGGTGGAATTATTCCGAAGTCCGACATGGAAGTTCTTGAAAAACAAGGTGTCGGAAAGCTGTTTGGCCCTGGTACGCCAACAACGGAGCCAATCGAGTACATACGCCAATGGGTTAGCCAGCATCGGGCCGCATAAGAACTGCTCATTCTCAACAATAAGATAACTCAGCATGTCCGGTCACAGTAAATGGGCGACAATCCGTCGCAAGAAAGAGAAGATTGACGCCGCGCGCGGCAAGGTATTCACCAAACTGATTCGAGAAATCCAGATCTCCTCGCGTATGGGAGGATCAGATCCGAATTCGAATCCTCGTCTTCGCACAGCGATTGACGCCGCCAAGGCTGCCAACATGCCTGCGGCAAACCTCGAACGAGCGATTAAGAAAGGTGCCGGAGAACTGGACGGACAAGTTCTGGAAGAAGTTGTCTACGAAGGTTATGGCCCGGCCGGTGTCGCGATCTTGATTGAATGTGCGACGGACAACCGAAACCGGACTGTCGGAGAAATTCGCGCGATCTTCAATAAGCGCGGCGGTTCAATGGCGGAAGCAGGTGCTGTGTCTTGGATGTTTGACCGGCTTGGGTATTTGACTCTCGATGTCAACCAGGGGTCTGAAGATGAGATGATGGAGATTGCTCTCGAAGCCGGCGCGTCGGATGTGAAGTCCGATGGCGATGTCTGGGAGGTATTCTGCAGTACTAGCGATCTCTATGCGGTCAAAGCTGCGTTGGAAGCTAAGGGCAAGAAGGTAGAGTCCGCTGAATTGAGTTTCATTCCAAAGAATACGGTGAAAATTGAGGACGCCGGAGCTGCAAAAACTGTTCTGACATTGATCGAGTTACTGGAAGAGATTGATGACGCTCAGAATGTCTACTCGAACTATGAGATGGACGACGAGTTGATAGAAAGTCTCGCATAATGCATGTGAATCGCGCGGATGAAGTCATTCTGGGCATTGACCCGGGTTTGACCTGCACCGGATGGGGAGTCGTCAGGAAAAGCGGTTCCAGATTGATATACGTTGACAGCGGCAAACTCAGGACCAGATCCGCTGAGCCCATGGCCGCGAGGCTGAGCTACTTGTTCAGTGAGATTTCACAGATTTGCCGAGCCCATCAAGTGACGCGCGGTGCTGTAGAGGCGGGGTATGTGGGCACAGGCGCAATGTCTGCGTTAAAACTTGGGCAGGCCCGCGCATGTGCTGTTCTCGCGATTCACGAACAGGCGGGAGTCGTGACGGACATTCCTCCTCGTGAGGTCAAGATGGCGGTGACCGGCAGCGGAGCAAGTTCCAAGCATCAGGTGAGCTACATGGTTGGCAAGATGCTTGGAATTGAGTTTGACGATGGAGAAGAGGATGTTTCCGATGCTCTGGCCGTTGCGATTGCTGCCTGCTCTCTTCGCAGCCCAAAACAGCTTTCTGCTACAGCATGATAGACTATGTCCGCGGCCGGCTTGTCGGAAAGTCACCGTCTGAAGCTGTTGTCGAAGTGAACGGTGTGGCGTTCGCAGCGAGAATCTCACTTTCAGCGTACGATAAGTTACCTTCGCTCGGCACTGATACTCAGATATGGGTGAAGCTCTTCATTCGGGATGAGAATCCTGAGTTGTACGGTTTTGCATCTCGCGATGAACGCTGGGTTTTTGAGGAACTGATCTCGATCAGCGGCGTGGGGCCAAAGCTCGCGCTAACATTGCTCTCCGGCATGCAATCCACAGAAGTCCGGACTGCCATTGCAACGGGGGATGCCGCCCGTCTAAAGGCGGTAAAGGGTATTGGTGCTAAGATAGCAGATCGCATCGTTCTTGAACTTGGGAAGAAGTTTGCGGGAGGTCCGATTGATTGGACGGGGGGGACTCAGCCTTCCGGATCGGATGCGATTCTGCAGGCGCGCCAAGCTCTGCAATCACTGGGTTTGTCACCTGCAGAGATTGAGAAGAGTCTTGACGCGGCGCGGACACAAGATATTGAAATTGTAGAGGATATCATTAAATTCGCGTTGCGTAAGAGCTAAATGCCCCGACTTATTGAACCCGTCTTACAGGAAGACGAAGTTGTCGTTGAACAGAGTCTGAGGCCATCAAGCTTCGGGGAGTTTGTGGGGCAACAACGGGTCAAAGAGCAGCTTTCAGTCTTTCTACGAGCGGCAAGGGAGCGCGGTGAAGCACTTGATCATTGCCTGTTTTATGGACCGCCTGGACTCGGAAAGACGACGCTTTCTCATATTATCGCGAAGGAAATGGGAACCCAGGTCCGAGTCACGACCGGACCTGTTCTCGAGCGTCCGGCTGACCTTGCAGGATTACTGACGAATCTTCAGCACGGTGACGTCCTTTTTGTTGACGAGATACACCGTTTGAGTTCTACGGTCGAAGAGTACTTGTATCCGGCAATGGAAGATTACAGGCTGGACATTCTCATTGACAAGGGTGCTGCGGCTCGGACTCTGCAGCTCAACTTGAACAGGTTTACCCTTGTTGGTGCCACGACTCGCGCCGGGCTGCTTTCTTCTCCACTCCGCTCAAGGTTTGGAGTGACGCTGCGGCTTGACTATTACTCTGCTGAAGAGCTTGTGGAGATCCTGCGGCGGACGGCGCTGCTGATAGGTGTTACGTGCACAGAAGAGGGTCTATTTGAGATCGCTTCCAGATCACGGGGCACTCCGCGAGTGGCCAATCGCCTTTTGAGACGAGTCCGTGACGTGGCGCAGGTTGGAGGAGTCAGCACGGTTACGCCCGCACTTGCGAAAGAGGCCCTGCGACTTCTTGAGATCGATGACTTTGGACTGGACGATTTGGACAAACGGCTGATGCTTGCCCTTCTTGAGAAATTTAGAGGGGGACCTGTCGGCCTCGGAACGCTTGCTGTAACGGTCGGGGAAGATGAAGGAACTCTCGAAGAGTTGTGCGAACCCTATCTGATCCGGCAGGGTTTCTTGGAACGGACTTCCCGCGGACGTCAAGCCACCATCCGCGCATTTGAACACTTTGGTGTGCGCCGCAGTACTGCGGATCAGACACGCCTGCTTTAATATGAATCGCCTGCATTGCGCGAGCAACAATTGAACTAAGGATTACCAATGCCCGTTACTTCCGCTGTCTATGAACCGCGTGGTGTGCAGACAATCCCGCGTCTTTCGGACTTCAAGTACAATCTGCCCGAGAAGCTGATTGCGCAGACTCCGTTAGAGCGTCGCGATATGTCCCGCATGCTTGTTGTTGATCGCGAAACAAAGGAGTTTCGTGATGAGTCTTTTGCCGACATCGGAAACTACCTGAATAAGGGCGATGTCGTTGTCGTCAATTCCACTCGTGTTTTTCCGGCACGTCTGTTCGGCTACAAGGAAAAGACGGAGGCCGAAATTGAGGTCTTTCTGTTGCGAAAGCTTACAGAAGAACTGTGGGAAGTTCTGGTCAAACCGGCAAGAAAAGTCCGAACCGGGAATAACATTATCATCGGCGATGAAGTTGTCTGCGAAGTAATCGACAATACGACGAGCGGTGGAAGAGTGGTCCGGTTTCATTATGAGGGAGACTTTGCCGCGCTCGTTGAAAAATACGGCAAGCCGCCGCTGCCTCCGTATATTCGCCGCGAACCCACTCCAGATGACAAAGAGCGCTACCAGACGATTTTTGCTGAAGAATCTGGCGCTGTTGCCGCACCAACGGCCGGACTGCATTTCACGAAGGAAATGGTTGCCAAGTTGAAGAAGAAGGGCGTTGAATTCGTTCCAATCGTCCTGCACGTCGGATTAGGAACTTTCAGGCCGGTTCAAGTCGAAGATCTATCGCGCCACAGGATGGATTCTGAATACTATGAAGTCACGCAAAACGCAGTGGACACAGTGAACGGGGCTATAGAGCGCGGAAATCGAATCATTGCCATCGGAACTTCTGTTACCAGAACACTGGAAACTGTCGCCAACTTCAGCGGCGGTATTAAGGCGCAAAGCGGCTGGACGGACAAGTTTATCTATCCGCCCTATCATTTCAAGGTCGTTGACAGGCTGTTGACCAATTTTCACCTGCCAGGTTCAACGCTTCTGATGCTTGTCTCGGCTTTCAGTGACCGTGAGTTCATTATGAAGGCATATCGCCATGCCGTGAAGGAGAAGTATCGCTTTTACAGTTACGGCGACTGCATGCTCATCATTTGAGTTACGCACTGTTGATTCCGGCTGCCGGGAAAGGGGAGCGATTCGGCGGCGAACTGCCAAAAGCATTAACGCCGGTAAACGGAAAGCCTCTAATTTGGTGGTCGCTAAAATGCTTCGTTCAGGATTCGAGATTAGAGGAGGTCTCAATCGCAGCGCCGGATGAGTATATTTCGGCAATTGCAGAGTCAGTGGGAGACTTTGTTGAGATTGTACGAATCTCGGTGATCAGTGGTGGATTGACCCGCCAGGATTCAGTTGGCCAAGCGCTCTTCAATCTGAAGTCCGGTGCGGATAACGTACTTGTGCATGATGCTGCCAGACCTGCAATATCAAGAGACGTGATTGACAGGGTTGTGGAAGGTCTTGACCATAACGTTGCTGTCGTTCCGGGGCTGCCGGTGACAGACACCGTTAAGAGAGTCGACAAGAACTTGACGGTGCGTGAGACATTGAATCGTGAGGTGTTGTTTGCTGTGCAAACGCCGCAGGGGATAAGGTTGCGCGAATTCCAGCGTGCTCACCGGATGGCCAAGGAACATCAGATTCAATGCACTGACGACGCTGCGCTGATTGAGTATTTTCAGCTTGGATCCGTCAAAGTTGTTTTTGGCGATCCGCAAAACATCAAGCTTACGCTTCCGCACGATCTTCCCCGCGTCGAAACATTTTTGCGTGACATTCCCTCAAATTAGATAACACATCTTTCGGGTTTGCAGGACTTAATCTGTAAGCCCGTTTTCTTCTATTGTCTGCACTATGAGTTGTCCGTATCGCATCGGGGTCGGAATTGATGCTCACAAGTTCGCGAGTGGAAGGCCGCTTGTGCTTGGCGGCGTCGTAATTCCGTTTCATTTAGGACTGGAAGCACACTCTGACGGGGATGTGCTCACCCATGCTATACTCGACGCGCTCCTGGGTGCCGCAGCGATTGGCGACAAGGGGCGGCTATTTCCTCCAACCGACCCCCAATACAAAGACGTAAGATCGATCGAATTGCTTCATGTTGCGATGAAGGCTGTAATGGAGTCCGGTTACTGCATTGGCAATGTTGATGTCAGTGTTATGTGCGAAGAACCGAAGATTGGACCTTATCGCGAGGAAATGCGTGACGAAGTGGCAACCGCGTTAGGCATCGAATCTGCGTACGTATCTATTAAAGGCACGACGTTGGAGCAGATGGGATTTACCGGCCGTAAAGAAGGAATTGCTGCATTGGCAACAGTGCTGCTATACAAATAGGAATGCACAAAGAAGTCAGAACTCGATACGCTCCCAGTCCGACGGGATATCTCCATGTCGGAGGCCTAAGGACTGCACTCTACAACTACCTTTTTGCCCGCAAAATGGGAGGTAAACTCCTTTTGCGCGTTGAGGATACCGACAGAACTCGTCTGGTGGAAGGTGCTGTTGAAAACTTTCTCGAAATCTTTGACTGGCTCGGTATCCGTTTCGACGAAGGTCCGAAAGTCGGTGGCCCACACGCGCCTTATGTGCAATCGGAACGTCTAAACCTGTATCAAGAGGCGATTTCAACGCTTGCAAATGCTGGCCATGCGTACGCGTGTTTTTGCACGCCGGAACGCCTTGAACAGGTTCGCGCAGAGCAGCAATCCCGGGGGCTGCCGCCTATGTATGATCGCTGCTGCAGAAAGATCTCACGCGATGACGCAATGACACGGGTGGCTGCGGGTGAACCGCACGTTTGGCGAATGGCGGTTCCAGATAGTGGAAGTATTGAAGTTCACGATGTCGTTCGAGGAGATGTAAGTTTCGAAGCGGCGACGATTGATGATCAGGTACTTGTGAAAAGTGATGGCTTTCCCACCTATCACCTTGCCAACGTAGTTGATGACCATGCGATGCAAATTTCGCACGTTATCCGCGGCGAAGAGTGGCTGCCGTCTACTCCAAAGCACGTACTATTGTATCGCTTTTTTGGATGGGATGTCCCTCAATTTGCACATCTCCCTCTGCTGCTGAATCCCGATCGTTCGAAAATGTCCAAGCGCTCGGGCGATGTTGCCGTTGAAGCCTACCGTGAGAAGGGAATCCTGCCGGAAGCCCTGCTGAACTTCGTTGCGCTGTTGGGCTGGCATCCGCAGGATGAACGGGAGTTCTTCAGTTTGGATGAACTTGTCAACGAATTCTCCCTTGAACGCGTTAACAAGGCCGGCGCGGTCTTTGATCATGCGAAGCTGCGTTGGATGAATACAGAATATCTTGCGCGATTAAGTCATGATGCGATTTGGGACGGCGTGGCGCCTTTGCTTCCCTCAGAACTTCTTGTCGAGTCAGCGAGCCGTGTTCGTTATGCCGTTGTTTCGCTTCGCCCGGGTGCTGAGAGCTTTCAAGATCTTGCGTCCAAAGTTTGTGAAGTGTTCGCTGCCCCGGATTCAAGTGATGCCGCTTTCGATGAAACCCAGCTTCTCTTTATCGGAGATGTCGCGGACGCCCTGTCAGTTCTGCCTGCGGCAAAATGGAATGACTTTGAAGAGTTAGTTCATGAATTCAAGAGATCTGCAAACGTGGCGGCCGAAAAGCACGGCATGAAGGGCAAGGCGGTTTGGATGACCTTGAGGCTTGCCATGACCGGCAGAGAGCATGGTGCTGAGTTAGGCAAGTTGATTGGAATGTGGGGTCGCGAGGGAACATTGAACAGGCTTCACTCGGCTGTCGCCCACAAGCTCTCACAAGAGCCGTCAAAATGAGAATACTAGTCGTTTGCGGCGGTAGAACTTCTGAACGTGTTGTTTCGCTGGCCTCCGGAGATGCGGTCGCAACCTGGATTAAGGAACTCGGTCATGACGTATGGAAATACGACCCGGAAAAACCAGGGCGCGTTGTTGAGGCCACAGCACGTATGGCACCATCGTCAATCGGAGTTGACGCCCCCTCGACAGTTGGTGACGTCGCGTTTTCGCCAAATATTGTACGGGGTTTGATTGACGTGCTGTCATCGAGAGATATTGATCTGGTGTTTCCGATTCTGCATGGCGGATACGGTGAAGATGGGACGCTGCAAGCTCTGCTCGAATGGGTGGGAATGCCTTACACAGGTAGTGGACCGCGCAGCTGTGCGCTGGCCATGCACAAGCCGACCGCGAAAGCACTGATGGCAAACGCGGGCGTTCCTGTAGCCAAAGGCTTCAGCGTCCGATACGATGAGTACACGAATCATGAACAAGTTACTGAGCGAATTGAAACCGAACTCGGGTATCCGGTTGTTGTAAAGCCCGAAAGCGGCGGTTCAACTGTCGGGCTGTCCGTGGTCAATTCCGCCGAAGAGCTTCTGCCGGCGCTTTCCGCTGTCCGTGAACAAAATGACAATGCCTTGATAGAAAAACTGTTTGTAGGTCGTGAGATTGCTGCAACCGTCATCGACGGCCAAGCATTTCCTCTTGTTGAAATACGACCGAAACAGGGAATCTACGACTACACAAACAAGTACACGGCGGGCCGCACCGACTATTTCTGTCCGGCAGAGTTGTCTGATGAGATGACCGAGAAGGTGCATGCCGCGGCCGCAGCAGTCTTTCGGGCACTCGACGCGCGAGGATTTGCCAGAGTTGACTTTTTGGTCAACGAGACGGGTTTTATCTGCCTCGAATTGAATTCTTTGCCGGGTATGACGGCAACATCTCTTGTGCCAAAGTCCGCTAAGGCATTCGGACTGACCGAAAAAGAGTTAATCGCGAAAATAATTGCGTGTGCTTGGCGGACAGTCCGGATTCCGGCGCATTGAGTGGAGTTGAGGAGAATATCTCTTGACGGAGAAGCGGCGAAAGCTCGCCGAAGACGAAAAGTTCATGCAATTTGCCCTTCGGATGGCCGTAAAGGGTGCTGGTTGTGTCAGCCCGAATCCGATGGTCGGAGCCATCGCCGTTAAGGACGGGAAAGTACTTGCCAAGGCATATCACAAAAGATTTGGCGATATGCATGCTGAGACCTCCCTGCTTAGCAAGCTTGCGCCGCAACAGGCAAATGGCGCAACGATTTATGTCAATCTTGAACCATGCTGCCATCATGGGAAAACCGCTCCCTGCACGTCGGCACTGATTTCGGCTGGTGTCAAACGCGTAGTTATCGCGCAGCAGGACCCTAATCCTCTGGTCAATGGCAAAGGCATGGAGCAGCTTAGAAACGCAGGTATTGATGTATTGTGCGGCGTCTGCGAAAGTGAAGCCCGCCGTTTGAACGCACCGTTTAATACTTTCATCACTGCTGGCCGTCCGTGGATTCTACTGAAAGTTGCTCAAAGTATTGACGGTCGAATCGCACTTGCAAACGGTCAATCAAGGTGGATAACGGGCGAATCCTCTAGAACGGAAGTGCACAGAATCAGAACAAGACTTGACGCCGTTCTGGTCGGTGTGCAAACTATTATTGACGATGATCCGGAACTGAACGTAAGGCTTGCGAAAGGCCGAAATCCCATCCGTGTAATCGCAGACTCCAGGCTTAGAATCCCAGAATCATCGCGAGTTCTCGCACATAAAGACAAGAAGAGAACATGGATTCTTACAACTGACGGTGTTGATGACAAAAAGATCGGCAGACTCAAGAAGGCCGGAGTCTCCGTTATTGTATGTGCCGCCGCGCCGAATGGCAGGGTGGACTTCAATGATGCTTTGCGCCGGCTTGCTGAATTAAACGTCGCGTCCATTCTTGTCGAGGGCGGCGGTACGATTCACGCAGCATTACTGTCGGAAAATCTGTGGGATGAGTTGATTGTTGCAATAGCGCCAATCATTATCGGTTCTGAGGGACGCCCTGGAATTGGTGAACTTAATTTGACTTTATTAGAAAATGCTCCGCGGTTCAAAGTACACAAGACGGAGCAGTTTGAAGAAGATTATTGGTTCTATTTGGAGAGAAATGTTTACGGGAATTGTTGAAACCGTAGGTCAGGTCGCGGAGATACATGACGGAATAGAATTCAGAAAAATCCGCATTACCGGTCCGGATTGGATTAAGAGCTTGAATGTCGGTTCAAGCCTTGCCATAAATGGTTGTTGCACGACGTCGATACCTGACAAATCGGAAGGATTTACCTGCGAATTGATGCGAATAACCCTGGAAAAGACCTCGCTGGGTAAATTGGTGCTTGGCAGCGAAGTGAATCTTGAAAGGCCTTTGAAATTTGGTGCCGAGTTAGGTGGTCATCTCGTGCAGGGTCATGTTGATGGTCTCGGCAAAGTAGTTTCAATTGTCGAGGATGGAGACAATCGTGTCTTTGAATTCCAATTGCCTGCCGAGCTGATGAAGTATGTTGTTCACACAGGCTCCATTGCCGTGGACGGTGTCTCGCTTACGGCAGCGGAGGTGAAGCAGCAATCTGTCGTTATTGGCATCATTCCGCACACATATCGGAACACCGTTTTTCATAATTACATGGTCGGTGACCCGGTCAACATTGAGGTTGACATGGTTGGTAAGTACATTGAGAAGCTGTTGCCGGAAAAGCTGCGAGCGCTGTGATTTTTTTGAGGTAGCATGAGTAACAATAACCATAAGCACGGTCTCCTTGATACGTTTGAGGAAGGCTTGCGCGACATAGCAGCCGGTAAAATGGTGATTGTCGTGGACGATGAAGATCGCGAGAATGAAGGTGATCTGGTCATGGCAAGCTCATTTGTCACACCTGAGGCCGTGAATTTCATGGCCACTTACGGACGTGGGATGATCTGCATTTGTCTGACCTCCGAGCGCTGCGCGGAGCTGAATCTGCGTCAGCAAGTCACCGAAAATACCGCTAAACTCGGCACGGCGTTTACCGAATCTGTCGATTACCTGCACGGTACAACTACCGGAATTTCGGCGTTTGATCGGGCGAAAACGATTCGCGCAATGATTGATCCTGAAACGTCCCCTGCAGATTTGGGAAGACCGGGTCACATTCATCCACTGCGCGCGCATCCAGGTGGCGTCTTAGGCCGGCCGGGCCAAACCGAAGCCACCGTGGATCTTGCGCGGCTCGCAGGATTGTATCCTTCAGGAGTGCTCTGCGAAATCATGGGGGACGATGGAAGGATGCTCAGGGGTGAGGGTCTGCGAGCCTATGCGAATCGTCACGGCCTGAAAATTATTTCGGTTGAGCAGATTGCAATTCACAGGGCACAAACCGAGTCTTTCATGGAAGAACGTGTTCGAGTACCGTTTCCAACGAAATTCGGTGAGTTCAAGCTCGTCCATTTTGTCGATACCATAAAAGGTGAGGATCACCTTGCGATTGTCAAAGAGCCGCTCGAGGTGACCAGGCCGGTACTCGTTCGCGCTCACTCGGAATGTCTGACGGGCGATGTTTTTGGAAGTTCTCGTTGCGATTGCGGCGCACAGCTTGAGTCTGCATTGTCTCGTATGGAGAGAGAAGGATCAGGTGTGCTCGTTTACTTGCGGCAGGAAGGGCGCGGGATAGGCTTGGCAGCCAAGCTGCAGGCCTACAAACTTCAGGATAGCGGTCTTGACACTGTTGAGGCAAATCTCAAACTTGGATTCAAGGCCGACCAACGAGGATACGCGAACTGTGCGCAAATCCTGAAGCAGCTTGGAATCCGTCAGGTGCGGCTGATCACCAATAATCCGGCAAAACTTTCGGATCTCAAGAAATTTGGAATTGACGTAGTCGAGCGCGTGCCTGCATCAAGCGAACCAACAAAAAGTAACAGAAAATATCTGGCAGCTAAGCGTGACAAACTCGGTCACTTGATTGAATTAAAGTAGGGAGGGGTTCCTGCTTAGGAAATCTACATTGCTTTGCCTGTGGCTTGTCATGTTGATAGTGACAAGTTGCCGCGAAAAGGACAACGGTTGCGACGATTGCGGTCAGCTGACACCTCCGTATGGCGTTATTGCCAGTGCGACTGAGGGACAGCTGACTTTTTTTGACCTGGTCGATCTTCATGTCATTCGACATGCTGTTATGCCCGGCTGGGCGACCGCTTGTGAGTTGCTTCCGTCCGGTGTCACTCTCGTCGCGACGGACAATGACGTGGGTGCACTTTCTCTGTTCTATTTGCCCGAAGTCAATCGATTCGAACAGGTCGACATCGCAGGCACTCCCGTGGACCTCAGGGTTGCGCGCAGTTCACTGACAGCACATCTTCTGACTCACAACTCCCGCTACTACCGAATTTCATTTGCGAATATTCAAGTGGATACCGTCGAAACCGGGATAGAACCCCGACGATTGAAAATGCGCCCCGGTGACCAATGGACGTGGATCGCTTGCCCCGGAGACAGCACCGTCCGGATTGTAAAGGAACAAGGCTTCTTTGAGGAGTCCCGTGTCCGCTTCAACGGACCCTGCACGGACATTGAATTCTCGCCTGACGGGGCTCTCGTCTATTGTGCGTTGCCTTCGTCAGATCAGTTGATGATTCTAGATGCAGCGGACGGTGAAGTTCTCGATTCACTCGGTATGTTTGGTTCTGTGGTTGATCTAGGAATCTCGACGGACGGTCAATACTTGATGGCAGTTGACTCGACCCGCGGTGACGCCAGAATCTATGATCTGTTTAACGGAAGTTCGAGCGACTTGCGTTGTGGTACAAGCGCTGTCAGAGTGCGTTATTCGCAAGCAAGCGGCGCATTTTTTGTCGTCTGCCCGCGTCAGAGTATG